>JBOGGU010000077.1:0-33825 GCA_050744085.1 Acidimicrobiales bacterium | reverse complement strand
CTAGTGCTGGTGGCGGCCTAGGGGGTCCTCAACGGTGTGCGGCGGCGTATGCCTGGCTAACCTCTGCGGAGATGCGACCGCGATCGCTCACCGTCATGTTGTGCGCCCTGGCCCACACCCGGATTGCCTGTGCGTCTGCCCTGCGCCCGGCCGGTACCCGACGTGCCGGGGTCGCCGCCCGAGCTGGGGTCCCGGGCCGGGCCGCGGGCGTCGAGGCCGGCGAGGAGGCGGCTGAGGATACGCCGCCCGAAGCACGCGGGTTGCGCCGGCGGGGGCGTGTGCCGTCGATCTTGCGACCCTTCTGCACGAACGGCCCCATGAAGCCGTTGAGCTCCTTGTGGTGTCGTGCGCAGAGCTCGATCTCGTATTCGCGGCCGTCCAAGCCGAACCTTACGGTCTCCTCTGCCGGGGTCTCGTCGCCGTCGACGTCACAGGTCAGGACTATCTGGGTAATGCGCGCCATTGATGGGGCCTCCTTGTCGGGATTTGGGTATACGTTAGCACGGCCACCTCGTCGAGCGCGCACCGGGTCACATCGGCGTGGAACCAAGTGATGCTCCCGAGCGCCACCGTCGAGACAACCAGCGGCAGGGTTCGGGGACAGGCCGGTGGCTCGACGCTTGCATTCAAGGGGATCCCTTATGCCCAAGGGCCTATAGGACGCCTCCGCTTTGCGCCCCCAGAACCCCCCCTTCCGTGGGCCGGGACGCTCGATGCGCTGGACTATGGCCCCGTTGCCCCACAGCCATTCGCCCCGCTGGAGGCGTTGCTGGGAGGGGGGAATGCGCCTCAGAGCGAAGAAGGGTGCCTGACGCTCAACGTGTGGACGCCGGGCCTCGATGAAGGCCTCCGTCCTGTGATGGTATGGATTCACGGCGGGGCGTTCGTGACCGGGTCCGGGGCTGCTCCCTGGTATGACGGGTCTGCGCTGGCCGGTGGGGGTGACGTGGTGGTGGTCACGTTCAACTACCGCCTGGGAGCGCTTGGTTTCATGTGTGTGGGTGCGAACGACACAGGTGCCGAGGTGTCGTGCAACTTTGGCCTCTTGGACCAGTTGGCGGCGCTCTCGTGGGTTCGTGAGAACTCCGCAGCCTTTGGAGGAGACCCCGAACGCGTTACCATCTTCGGGCAGTCGGCGGGAGCCATGAGCATTGGCGCCCTGTTGGGTGTGCCAGCACTGCCCCTTCTGGCCAAGCGTGCGGTCTTGCAAAGCGGAGCGTGCTTGCACACGATGTCGCTGGACGCGGCGGCACGCAATTCGGCGACGCTCCTGGATCGCCTGGGCCTGTCGCCCGGTGCCCCCGACACCTTGGGTTCGTTGCGTGCGCTGCCCACAGCAGCGTTCTTGGCCGCCCAAACGACTCCGCTGCCTGCGCAAGTCCATGGCTTGGGCCTCTTGCCTGTGGTGGACGGGGTCACGCTGGCACTCGATCCGTTGGAGGCCGTGAGGCGGGGGGCCGTTGCGAGCATGGACTTGCTGATTGGCACCAACGCCGACGAGGCACGGATCTTCACGCTCAGCGATCCCGACCTGGCGGACATGGACGGAGAGGGGCTCCTGGCGCGCTCCCCGGAGCTCTGGGGCCCCGATATGGCGGCGGTGGCCCGAGCCGTCAAGCTCTACGAGCGCTCCCGTCCGAATGCGCTGCCCCGAGACATCTGGGCGGCGATGAGCACCGACGAGGTATTCCGGATCCCAGCGATCCGGCTCGCGGAGGCAGCGGCTGCGGGACGGATCTCGAGAGCTGCCGATCTCGACTCGCACGACGGCGCGGGCGCGGCTACGTTCGCTTACTTGTTCAGGTGGCCAACCCCCGCCTTCGGCGGCGTCTTCGGTGCCTGTCACAGCCTCGAGGTTCCCTTTGTGTTCGATAACTTGCACCAACCGGGGATGAGCATGTTGACGAGTCAGGGAGCCTCCGCTGGGGCGGAGCCACCCGCCGACCTCTTGGTCCTGGCGACCAGGATGCGCGACGCGTGGGCGGGTTTCGCGCACGTGGGAACCCCAGCAGTGGATGGTTGCGACGAATGGCCGGCGTACTGCGTGGCCCCCAGCTCGTCCGGCTCGGGCTACAGGGCGACCATGTCGTTCGACATCAGCTGCGCGGTCGTGGAGGATCCTGGGTCTGAGGAGCGGCTGTTGTGGGAGGCGGCACGATGAGCGCGCCCATCCGGGTGCTAATCGTCGACGACGACGAGAGGACTCGGCGGATGATCGCGATAATGCTCAGCCTGGAGGAGGACTACGAGGTGGTCGGAGAGGCAGCGGACGGAAACGAGGCGGTGTCGGCATCTGGGTTCCTGCAGCCCGACGTGGTGCTGCTTGACCTGGAGATGCCCGGCATGGATGGGGTCCTTGCCATACCGGAGATACGGCGTGGGGCGCCGGAAACCAAGATCGCCGTCCTGTCGGCCTTCCCTGATCCCTATACCCTCACCGATGCCCTCGTGCGGGGGGCTGACACCTACCTGGACAAGGCCACCAACCTTTCCGAGCTACCGGTGCTGTTGCGAAGCTTGGTGGAGCACAAGGCTCCTTGACACGCGGCGAGCTCATCTGTCTGGGAGGTGTGGGTCGGCTGTAGCCCGGCGTGCGAGCTCGTTGTCTGCGAACCACGGTCGCAGGCTGAGGCGGGCTGGGGGCAGGTGGCCGTAGACCAGGACGCCCTCGCCGGGCTGGATCCGCCTCAGTGCGTCGGCCGGGGCCAGGCGCTGGCGAGCAACCGAGGCGGTGGTGGAGCGGCGACCGTCGGGGTCGGTGGTGGTGGAGGACTGGGGGACCTCCTCTTCCCCCACCAGGATGCTCACGTGCTCCAGGGTCGCGGGGTCCGAGATGCCCGAGAGCACCACCTTGGCCCGGTGGTTGTTCACCACGGTCGCCGCCCTGACGCCATAGCGCGCGCCTACTTGGGCCATGTCCTGCCAGATCGTGACCAGCTGGATGCCATGGCTGGCAGCTGTGGCCGCAATCGTGTCCAGCTCGGCCAAGGGGGCCACGTTGGCGGCCTCGTCGAGGACCACCAGCAGCGGGGGGTCCAGTGGCTCGCCCCTGAGAGTGGCACGCTCGTAGGCGCTCAGGATGACTTGGCTGACAAGGGTGCTGAACACGGGCCTCAGGCGGCGTTGCTCGTGGGCCGGCGCGCAGACGAACAGGGTACGTGAGCTTCCGTCGAGCAGGTGCGTGGGGTCAATGTCGGAGCGAGCCGCCGAGGCACAGACCACCGGGTCGGCGAAGGCTTCTAGGATCGTCTCTGCCGTGGTGTAGACCGAGCTGCGCTGGCGGTCCTCGCGCCGCCAGCTCGCCTGGGCAGCCATGATTGCCTCGGGCACTCCCAGGGCGTGAAGGAGGGCGTCGACCTCGTCCACCTCCTGCTCGTCGACCCATCGGACCACGTCGGCGATCGTGCGCCCCGAGCAGGCCGCTGCGAACAGCAGGGGAGCGAGCAGCTTGGAAGCGGTGGCGTACCAGAAGTCCGCATCGGACAGCCCTTCGCTGTTGGTCCTGGTCGCGCTGCACAGCGCCGCTGCCGTCCGCCGGGCGCCGGCCCAGCTGAGCGAGCTGGCGAGCGGTGACCATCCGGCCGCGGGAAGCCCTGTGCTGGCGGTGGGGTCGTACAGCCAGACTCGGCCCTTGGACTCTCGCCAGCTCAAGGTGTCCCGCACCAGGTCTGCCTTCACGCTGGTGGCGAGGACCGGGCCCTCCCACTCCAATATCGCGGGGACCGCGAACCCCGATGTCTTCATCGTCTGGCTCGGCCCCACGACGATCACCGAGTGGCGAGCCTCGGCGGCAAGGTACTTTCGCTTCCACCGGCCGAGCGTGAGGCGACCAGGGCAGGGCGAGGCCACGACAAGGGCCCGGAGGTCCCTCGGGCGTGCCCAGCCGGCGACACGAGGGGGCGCCCCCCGACCGCCACGGATCCCAAGGGGTGGCGCGCCGGCTCCACCGGCCAGCCGGCCCAGCCTGGGACCGAACGCCCAGCCCCGTGGCCAGCTTCCCAGAGCTCGCCTCTGGCGGCGCAAGAGTGCGACGGCTCCCCACCCGAGGCACAGGGCCCCGATGGCTGTTGTCGCCAGCACCGAGTAGTAGAGCGCCGGGCCTGGGATCATGGCTCGAGCCTGCGCAGGCCAGGCAATGGCCGGCCGGGCTGGGTGGACGGCGAGCAGGACGAGGATCCGGCCGGCCTCGACCGGTCCTGTCCCTGGCCACCGTCCGTGGGCCACCAGGCCCGCCAGCTCGCCTGCACCCCAGACGATCATCGCCAGGGCCGCAAGCACCCCGACCACAGGTCCCCACCACGGAGCCGGCCCCCTTGCGCCTGCGGCCAGCGGGCGTCCGCGACCGCTCAGGCTGGGACGGCTCAGGCCGGGACGGCTCAGCCTGGTCTCGCTCAGCCTGGGCTGGGTCACGCGAGGACCCTTGGCCCACCGGTCATGTCGGCGTCCGTGTCGACGAGGCGGCGCTCGTAATCGCTCAGGTGGTGCTCGACAAGGAACGACCGGCGCCCCACCTTCCACAGCGAGATCCCCCTTCCGAGCTGGGGCAAGAGTTCGGCTTCTGCGCCTGACAGGCCCAACAGCTCGGTCGAGCGTTCGACCTCGGCGAGCGGCTGGGCGTAGCTGACGACAGTCTCGGAGTCTGCGAGGAGCCCCTGAGCAAGCTTCACGGCCTCCGACCCGTTGGCCCCGGTGGCGGCCAGGTCGGACAGGTGATGCAGGACCGCCATGTTGGCCACCCCGTAGGAGCGGGACAGCTTCCAGGCGGCTTGCAGCCACCTCGCGATCCCCACGTTGGCCAGTATCGCCCACGCCTCGTCGACGACGAAGATCCGGAGGGTGCCGTCGTGGGCGGCCAACCGGGCGCCCAGCCAGGCGGTGGCGCAGGTCATGAGGATGCCCAGGGCGGCCGACCCGTACACGGCCGAGAGGTCGAGGACGACGAGGGGGCTGTCGAGGTCGATGCCGCGGGTGGTCGGGCCGTCGAACATGCCCGCCAGGTCGCCGTGGACCATCCTTCGCAGCTCCAGGGCAACGTCGCGCCCGTCATCGAGCAGGGTCCTTGCGTCCGTGTAGACCGTTCTCGCTGACTCCGGTGATGGGTTCAGCATCGCGTCGACGACCATGGGTAGGGTCGGCGCGGGCTTGGATCGAGCTCCTGTCGCCCCCAACTGGGGTAGTCTGACCGCGTTATATGTGGGTGAGCTACCCCAGTTGGGAGTTCCGGTCCCCGCCGCCGGGATGGATGGCCCTCCTGTCGCCGCCGCCAGGGCCAGCTCCAGAGCGGTCCGCTCCCGCGGCAGCAACATCCTGCACAAGCTGGCCTCGGCCAACGACGCAAGCAGCTCGACGCCGCCGCCCGCGGCCCCGGGGTCGAGGGGGTTGAGCTGCACCTGGCCCCGCGGGCGGAGCTTGATCGGCTTCACGTCCCAGGCTTGGGCGAGCGGGCCGTACTCACCTTTTGGGTCGATGACCCACGCGCGCCTTCCGAGGACCGATTGGCGCCAGAGGTAGGTCTTCACGAAGGAGCTCTTGCCCCGGCCTATCTGTCCGATGACCACCATGTTCGGGTTGCTCAGGGCGCCGCGCCCGTACAGGTCGAAGGGGTCGTAGGTGAAGGCGCCACCGAGGAGATTGCGGCCGATCACGATCCCGCTGGTGCCCAGGTCTGTCCCGACCACGAAGGGGTAGGCGGCTCCGAGGTGCGCAGTGGTGGCGCGATGTGCCGTGGGCATCAGGACAGGCCCCTTCCGAGTGGCAGTGTCCAGGTGAAGGCCTCGTCCTGCTGGCCGTAGAGGCGTCGCAGCTCGAGGCGGGCCTGGCCGGCAGCATGCTCGATGCGGATGCAGTCGGCGTCTAGGGCGTCGGGGGAGGGGGCGGTTACCGTGACATAGCCCGAGAAGCGGTACTCGGCGTGGCCGTCGGCCAGCTCGACCTCGCGCTGGGTGACGGCCTGGGCTTCCCGGCCCCGCCTGGCGCTGGTGAGGAAGCCTCCCCGGCGCCGGATCTCGGCGTCCGCCAAGTCCGCGGTCCTGGCCTGTTGCACATCCCGAGCGGCCTTGAGTGGGCTGATCGGCTCCATCGTGACAGCCATTGTGTGGCGGACTCCCGAGCTCAGGAGCATTGGAGACAGGAAGTCGGGGCCCACGTCGACCCGGGGCCATTCGGCTACCCAGTAAGTCGCATGCCAGGTCGCCCCGGTTCGATGCGTGGCCCAGGTGGTCTGGCTGGCGAGGGGCCAGGGCCACCCGGGTTGGGAGCGCGGGCCCGTGTCGCGATCCTCGGCCTTACCGGTGGCGCCCAGGCCGGCAAGCGTCCACCTTTCGGCATCGCGGGTGGAGTGGGTGTCGCTAACCCGCGAGGCGTGGGGCGGTCCCGAGACCTGGGCAGCCGGCGCCGAAGCCTCTGGGGAGGGGCGGGTGCTCAGGGGCCATTCGTCGATTGCCTGGCGCAGTGCGCTGGCCAGCGTCCTCGGGGACAGGGCACCCTGGACCAGCACCTCGGCTCCGAAGAGTGCCGACTGGAGCGCCCGAACCTCGCGGGCCACCAGGGCACATGCGCCCTCGTCACCACCCCCGAAGGCCCGGATCTCCCGGGTCGAGCGGTCGGCCCGGATGGACAGCGCCAACAGGACCTGATGGGAGCGGGCGAGCCGTCCAGCCCGCTCGACGACCTCTGCGTACGAGCGCGCCGCCGGCTCATCCGTTGGGACCACCATCCGCGAGCTCATCTGGCGGGCGAGCTCGGAGGGCTCCCCCGGCAGGTCCCGCTCGACCCACTGGAGCCGGTGGACCGGGCTGCCTTCCCTGGCGAACGAGGCCAGGAGCGCCGACCAAGCGGCTACCCGACGGTGTCGCTCGTCGGGTTCGAGGAGTGCGAAGGCGGTCCCGGACACGGCGAGGACCCCGGTGTAGGTTCGTGCTCGCGCATCGTGGATCACCCCCAGGGTCAGGCCCCCTGCCGCGCTTGGGGGGGACAGCAGGCGGCAACCGCGCAGGGCGGCGGGTAGGTCGCACCTTGCGCCACGCGACCTGGTTTGGCCTATGGCAACGCCGGGCACGAGCGCTGCCCGGCCTCCAAGGCACGGCCCCGAGCTGACGTGGCGATGCTGACCAGAGAGCAGGCGGACGGCCCAGGCAACGACGACCGGGCACCACTGGTCTGCGGTCCTGCCACCGATGGGCCATGTGGCTGCACCCACTCCGAGCAGGACTGCCGCCAGCGCGGTCACCAGGTCGAGCGGTGGCCGCTGCGCTCGCAGCAACCCGACCGCTACCACCATCGAGGTGGTCACCACGGCAACCTGCCCCCCGCGCCAGCCTGCGATCAGTCCCCGTCGCTCCAGAGGGCCGAAGCGGTATCGAGCATGCTCAGTACGCGATGCCACGATTCGCCTCCCAGTCCGGTGATGTCGAGTGCCCGCCCTGCGGAGGCGAGGTCCCCAGGTCAAGCGGCTCAGGCGGGGCGCCCACCGGCCCGCCCCCCACCGGCCCGCCCCCCACCGGCCGCCCGCCACCGCCCGGCCCACCGCCACCGCCCGCGCCCGGCCCGCCGCCACCGCCGATCGTTGCAAGGGGTGGTCTATCTCCCCCCTCTCGCACCGGGGACACATCGAGCCCGCCCGGAAGACCGCTCCCGACGTGCTGGGCGCCTGCGCCGGCAGCCACAGCTGGGAGCGCGGACGCCCCTCCGCTCAGGCCTGCGATCGCCATCGAGCCCGCCCGCCGAATCGGCCGCACCACGGTCGATGCCATTCGCCGGCCGGCACCCTCCAGGTGCCCCACCGCCCCGGCCTCGATCACGGGCAGCAGGCGCAGGACTGCAAACGGGCTGAGCGTTGCCAGGAAGAGCATGGCGGTTCCCTGAAGCAGGCTCCCCATCCCGGGCTTGCCCGGTTGGACGATGGCGTCAGCAGCCAGGCTGATCACACCCACCATCACCAGCTTCGACAGCACCAGCGCAGCGATGGTCTCGGCCAGCCTCCTGGAGAGCCGGGCCGTGGCCGGCCAGATCAGCCCTGCGAGCACCAGCGGAAGGAACAGGACCGTCACCTCGATGGCCGCCGCCCTTACCACCAGCTCCAACCACAGGAGGAAGGCCCCGAAGGTCAGGATCAACAAGACCCCGAACACAACGAACGCCGGAGCGACCCCGGCTCTGTTCTCCAAGGTGATCGCTCGCATCAGCAGCGACAGATCGGAGGTGGTGTGCGATGCGATCCGAGAGGACATGGCGTCCACTGCCGACGAACCCAGCTGCACGAGCTCGACCGCCGCCCCGGTCAGGATGATGGCGAGCGGGACGAACACCAGTGCCGACCGGACCAGTTGGCGGACGTCCTGGTTGATCAGCGCCTGGACCACCGCCCCGAGGAGAAGCGGGAGCAGCAGCATTGCCGAGAGCGTGACCATCCCCTGGTAGTTGCGGGAGAACCAGGGGGCGCCGAGCTGTGGGCCTGTCGTCATGAGTGCGTGGCCGATCTGGCCCAGGAGCCAGGTGGCACCCTGGGCGACGGCAGTGTTGAACCCTGTGAGCACCTCGCCGACGATGAGGTGGGCGATGGCGCTGCCGAGCCCGGCAAGCAGGATGGGCCTGGTCAATGGAGCGTCTTCCCCGTGTTGAAGAAGAAGCCGATGATTCCCGGCGCCGCCCCTACCAGCAGGGCCGCCGCCCCAGACACCAGCACCGCCCGGCGGCCCGCGACCGACTGGTGGTAGTTCTGCGAGTGGGCGCCCAGGGCCCAGACTGCGGCCCCGATCACTAGGCCGACCAAGGCCAGGATCATGGCCCATGACCCGATGCCGTTGGCCAGGGACTGGATGGTGTGCATCCCCGGCAAGCCCGAGCCGTTGGGCGTGAAGAAGGAGACCTGCGAGCCACCCCCGCCGCCTGAGCCACCCCCACCGCCCGAGCCGCCGCCGGCCGCCGCCATCAGGGACGCCGTCACCCCCCGCACTCCAAGCACCACTCGACCCACTGCCGACTCCACGAACATGGCTCCCTCTCCCTTCTCGGCATCCCTCGACGTATCGGGACCTCTCTTGCAATATTACATCATAAATCATGTAATATCAAAAGATGCGACGGATAGCCATCGTGGTCGTAGGGCTACCGTTCCTGGCTCTGTTCCCACTCGTGGTCCTGTCCAGCGTGGCGGCAGGGTGGAGCCAGGTGCTGTCCGCCACGCAGCCCGCCACGCAGCCCGGCACGCAGCCCGGCACGCAGCCCGGCACGCAGCCCGCAAGTGGGCCCGCCGCGGCATCGCCCCCGAGCGCCGGGGCGCTGCACGCTGTGCCGCCGGCAATGCTCGCTCGCTACCGCGCCGCGGCCGCGGCTTGCCCAGGGCTGTCCTGGTCGGTGCTGGCTGCGATCGGCACCGTGGAGTCCTCCAACGGGACCTCGACGATGCCCGGTGTGCACTCAGGGGCGAACTTTGCGGGGGCGGAGGGCCCCATGCAGTTCGAGCCGTCGACCTTTGCCGCCTACGCCTATCCGGTCCCGCCCGGCGGGGTCAGCCCTCCAAGCCCGTACGACCCGACGGACGCGGTCTATGCCGCGGCCCGGGACCTG
This sequence comes from Acidimicrobiales bacterium, assembly GCA_050744085.1. Lineage (GTDB taxonomy): Bacteria > Actinomycetota > Acidimicrobiia > Acidimicrobiales > JAJPHD01 > JAVKSL01. The sequence continues at coordinate 24,258 of JBOGGU010000077.1, read as the reverse complement.
TGCGCCAACGGGGCCAGGACCTCGGGGAGCCTGGCGGGGGCTGTGTTCGCTTACAACCATGCGCAGTGGTACGTGAACGAGGTGCTCCGGCTCGCCGCCTCCTACGTCGCCGCGCCGAAACCTGCAGCGTTACACAGAGGGAAGTAGGCTGCACCTCGTGCTCTCCGGCTCGGTGATGTGCCACTGGACCACCGCATGAGCCACCACGAGCTCGTGGTGGTCTTGGCGGCCGTGGCAGCACTGGCTGTCGCGGCGACCTCGCTGGCCGTGGGCCTCGGGCTTTCGCGGCGCGGGCTGCATCGCCGGCTGTCCCGGCTGGCAAGGGCCCTGGAGGCGCACACGCCCGGGAACGCAGGCAAGGCCCCGAGCTCAGGTGAGTCGCGCAAAGCGCGACGGGGTCGTGGCGGCTCCGTCGAGGACCTGCTGGGGAGGCTCCAGCGAGCGGCCGAGGCGGGCGAACCCACCACCGCCCCCACTGCCCCCACCGCGCCTGACGAGGCGCCAGCTTCGGGCTGGGAAGGGTCGGCGAGGCTGCGCCAGGTCCTCGATGCCCTTCCCCAGGGAGTGGTGATCTGTGCCGCAGGCACCAAGGTCACGCTCAAGAACGCGACGGCCTCCAGCCTCCTCGATGGCCAACCCGAGGTCCTCGCCGCCCGAGCGGTGGACGAGCTGCTGGAGGAGTCGGCCGGGGGGGCCCCGGCCAAGCGAACCGTCGAGCTGTACGGGCCCCCCAAGCGGATCCTGACGGTGCGCACCGTCCCCGTTCGCGACCCCAGCGGTCTTGTCGGAGTGCTGGCGGTCATCGACGACGTATCCGAGCTGCACCGCCTGGAGGCAGTCAGGCGGGACTTCGTAGCCAACCTCAGCCACGAGCTCAAGACCCCCGTGGGGGCACTGGGCCTGCTGGCAGAGACCCTGGTAGACGAAGACAACCCGCTCGTGGCCCGCCACCTGGCCGACCGGATCCAAGCTGAGTCCGTGCGTCTCTCCCGGATCGTCGAGGACCTGCTCGACCTGTCACGGATCGAGGGGTCCGAGGGGCCGCCGAAGGAGCCCGTCGAGGTCAACAAAGTGATGAGCGAGGCCCTCGAAGGCGTGCGGACCATTGCCCAGGCTCGGGAGGTCGAGCTGGTGCTGGAGGAGCCCGAGGGCTCGTTCTTCGTCCTCGGGGATCGCCGCCAGCTCACCTCGGCTCTCCACAACCTTCTCGACAACGCGGTCAAGTTCACCGACGCATCCACTCCGGTGACCCTCTCCGCCGCAGCCGACGGCGCCTGGGTCGACATCGTGGTCAGGGACCACGGGATGGGAATCCCAGCCACGGACCTGGACCGGGTCTTCGAGCGGTTCTACCGGGTGGACCGGGGCCGCGGGCGGGACAGCGGCGGGACAGGGCTGGGATTGGCTATCGTGCGCCACGTGGCCAACAATCACGGTGGGCGGGTCGGGGTCTTCTCCAGGGAGGGCGAAGGCGCCACTTTCACCCTCCGCCTCCCACTCGTTCTCACCGAGGCCCCCGGCGCCCCGTCGAGCATCCCAGCGCAGGTGGGCGAGGCGTGACCCAGCCCGAGACCACGATCCTCGTCGCAGAGGACGAGGAGTCCTTCGTGGACGCACTTACGATAGGGCTCAAAAGGGAGGGGTTCCTCGTCGAGGTGGCAAGGGACGGGCCATCGACCCTGGAGCGCTTCGACGCGGTGCGGCCCGACCTGGTCCTCCTCGACGTGATGCTGCCCAAGATGTCCGGCGTCGACGTGTGCCGGGAGATCCGCTCCCGCTCGTCCGTTCCGATCATCATGGTGACCGCCAAGACCGAGGAGATCGACACGGTGGTCGGCCTCGAGGTGGGTGCAGACGACTACGTGACCAAGCCCTACAAGCTGCGCGAGCTGGTCGCCCGGATGCGGGCGGTGCTGCGCAGGGCCCCGCAGGCCGAGGACGCCGCCGAGATCACCGACACCCTTCAGATCGGCCGGGTCTTCCTCGACCCCGAGCGCCACGAGGTGACCGTGCGGGGCGAGGAGGTCAAGCTGCCGCTAAAGGAGTTCGAGCTGCTGGAGCTACTGCTCGACAATGCGGGACGGGTGCTCACCAGGGACACGCTCATCGACAGGGTGTGGGGCCCGCACTACGTCGGCGACACCCGGACCCTCGACGTCCACGTCAAGCGCCTGCGTGCCAGGATCGAGGAGGACCCGTCCAAGCCCGCCCTCATCACCACCATCCGGGGCCTCGGGTACCGCTTCGAGGCAGGTGATCGGCGGTGAGCGAGCCCCGTGTAGACCGAATCCTGAGTGTCCTGCGCCGCCATGGAGGCAGGGTGACCAGCGCCCGGCGGGGGGTCATCAGCGCGCTGGTCGACGCACCCGGCCACGTGACTGCCGACGACCTGGCCCACCACGTCCAGCTCACCTACCCCGACGTCCACCTGTCCACCGTCTATAGGACCTTGGAGGCGCTGGAGCGGCTGGGAGTCGTCGACCACACGCACCTGGGCCACGGCCGCGCCGTCTACCACCTGGCCGACGAGCCCCACCAGCACCTGGTGTGCGAGGCCTGCGGGGCGGTGATCGAGGTCCCCGACACCACCTTCGCCCCGCTGGCGCAGACCCTGCAGGCCGGCTACGGCTTCACGATCCGGCCCAGCCACTTCGCAGTCCTGGGGCGGTGTGCACAGTGCGTGGCGGCGGGCGCTCCGAGGTGAGTGGGAGCTGGTCTTTGGGCAAAATTGAGCTCTATTTCGCCAAAGCGCCGTGCCCACCCCCGACCCGCGGGGGCGCCGGTTAGCTTGTCGGGGTGATCGACCTCAAGCGCCTGGCAGAGGCTGGCTACCGCGAGGGCATCGCCAAGAAGGGCTGCCCGCCCGAGGTCGTCGAGGCGGCTCTGGCCGCGGACGCCGAGTGCCGGGCGCTGCGGGCGCAGACCGAGGAGCTGCGGGCCCGCCAGAACGCGGCCTCCCGGCAGATCGGGGCTGCGGCTCCTGACGAGCGGCCTGCCTTGATCGCGGCGGCGGCCGGGCTGAGGGAGGCGCTGGACGAGCTGGGAGGTCGGCTGGCATCGGCCGAGGATCACCTGGACGAGGTCGTCGGGCGCATCCCCAACCCGGCGCACCCCTCGGTGCCTGCCGGGGGGGAGGACGAGGGGCAGGTGCTGCGGGTGGTGGGCGCAGCGGGGCCGGCGCCCTCGCTGGACCACGCCGAGCTGGGGGAGGCCCTGGGCCTGGTGGACGTGGAGCGGGCGGTCCGCCTGAGCGGGTCCCGGTTCGCCTACCTGATGCGGGAGGCGGTCATGCTGGAGCTGGCGCTGGTCCGGTGGGTGATGGGCCGGCTGGTGGACGAGGGCTTCGTGCCGGTGGTGCCGCCGGTGCTGGTGAGGGGGGAGACGATGGAGGCGGCGGGCTTCTTCCCCACCGAGCGGGCGCAGGTGTACGGGGTGGGCTCGGCCTCGGAGGGTTCCCTGGCCGAGCTGTACCTGGTGGGGACCGCCGAGGTGCCACTGGCAGGGCTGCATTTCGACGAGATACTCGCCGAGGGGGACCTTCCGGCCCGCTACGGGGGGTTCTCGACCTGCTTCCGTCGGGAGGCGGGCACGTATGGGCGGGACACGCGGGGCCTGTTCCGGGTGCACCAGTTCGACAAGGTGGAGATGTTCTCCTACGCCCACCCGGAGCGCTCCGACGCCGAGCACGAGGCGCTGCTGGGGCTGGAGGAGTCGATCCTCACCGACCTGGGCCTGCCGTACCGGGTGGTGACGATGGCGGCCGGGGACCTGGCGCCGCCCGCCGCGCGCAAGTACGACCTGGAGGTCTGGCTCCCCTCGGAGGGCCGTTACCGGGAGGCCACCTCGTGCTCGAACTACACCGACTTCGCTGCCCGGCGGGCCCGGACCCGGTACCGGCCCTCCTCGGGGGGGACCCGGTTGGTGCACACGCTCAACGGGACCGCGTGCGCCGTGGGCCGGACCCTGTTGTTCATCTTCGAGCACTGGCAGGATGCGAAGGGCGCGTTGGTGGTGCCCCCGGTGCTTGCGCCGTTGTGCGGCTTCGACAGGGTCCCGCCGGCTGGTGGGGGGGATGACAGGGAGGCGGCCGGCTCGGGGGCTGGCTCGGAGCCGTGACGGCCATCGAGGTCCAGGACCTGGTGGTGCGCTACGGGTCTGTTACCGCTGTGGACGGGGTGTCGCTGCGGGCCGAGCTCGGGCAGGTGGTGGCCCTGCTGGGGCCCAACGGGGCTGGCAAGACCTCCACGGTGGAGGCCCTGGAGGGCTACCGGCGGCCAGCTGGGGGTCGGGTCAGGGTGCTCGGCCTGGACCCGGAGGGCGACCACCGGGCCTTGGTCGGCCAGATCGGAGTGATGCTGCAGCAGGGGGGGCCGTACCCTCGTTTGAGCGCACGGAGGGCGTTGCGGCTGTACGCCTCTTACTACCCCGAGGCGGCGGACCCCGAGGAGCTGGTGGAGCTGGCGGGGCTGGGGTTGGTGGCCGATGTCCCCTTTCGCCGGCTGTCCGGTGGGGAGCAGCGGCGGGTATCGCTGGCGTTGGCGCTGGTGGGGCGGCCGCGGGTAGCATTCCTGGACGAGCCGACGGCGGGGGTGGACCCGGCGGGGCGTCTGGCGATCCGTTCGGTGGTGCTCGGCCTGCGCGACGCTGGGGCGTGCGTGCTGCTGACCACCCACGAGCTGGACGAGGCCCAGCGCCTGGCGGACGAGGTGGTGATCATCGACCACGGCCGGGTGCTGGCGTCTGGTGCCCCTGCGGCGCTGATGGCCGGCGGGGGAGGCGGTGCCGGCGGCGAGATCCGGTTCGGGGCGCCGGCAGGTCTGGACGTGGGAGCCCTCGGGGCCGCCATGTCGGCTGGCGTGGTCGAGGAGAGCCCGGGCGAGTACCGGGTCGACACGGAGCCGACCCCCGCCGCCGTGGCCGCCCTGACCGCCTGGCTGGCGGAGCGGGACCTGCCGCTGGCGGATCTGCGTGCAGGCCGCCAGACCCTGGAGGACGTGTTCCTGCGCCTCACCGGGCGTGGTCGGGGATGACCGTGGCCAACCAGCTCGGGGGGTTGCGACTCCGGCCCTTCTGGGCGCAGGCTCGGGCCGAGGTCGTCCTGACCCTCACCCAAGGGGAGAACCTGCTGGTGAGCCTGGGCCTGCCCCTCATCCTGCTGGTGGCCTTCACCCTGGCTCCCATCACGCCTGTGGGCGGAACGAGGCGGATCCAGTTCGTGGCGCCGGGCATCCTGGCGCTAGCGGTCATGTCAACCGGGATGGTGGCGCTGTCGATCGCCACCGGCTTCGAGCGCAGCTACGGCGTGCTGAGGCGCCTGGGGAGCACCCCGCTCGGCAGGCCGGCGCTGGTGGCGGCCAAGACCTGCAGCGTGCTGGCGGTGGAGGTGGTCCAGGTGGTGGTCATCTGCGCAGTCGCCCTGGGGCTGGGCTGGCACCCCCAGGGTGACCCCGCGGCTGCCGTGGGCGCCTACCTGTTGGCCACCGTGGCGTTCACAGGCGTGGGCCTGTTGATGGCCGGGACCCTGCGCGCCGAGCTGATACTGGGCGTTGCCAACGGCCTCTACGTGATCTTGCTGCTGTTGGGCGGGATGGTCTTTTCTTTGTCGGTGTTGCCCGGGGGGCTCCGGGCGCTGGCCGATGCCCTGCCCGCCGCTGCACTGTCCAGGGCGCTGCTCCATGCTCTGGGTGCTGGCGGGGGCGTGCCAGCGCAGTCCTGGATCGTGCTCGGGGCCTGGGCTGTAGCGGCCCCGGTGGCAGCGTCGCTGACCTTTCGCTGGGAGTGAGCGCGGGCCGGGCTCAGGAGGCCGCGCGGCGGAGCCAGCTGGTCAGCTCGAGCTGGGTGATCGCCCCGAGCACGTGGCCCACCACTTGGCCGCTGCCGTTGAGGAACACAGTCGAGGGGAAGCCGACCAGCTGGTATTCGCTGGCGACCCGCCTGTTGGGGTCGAAGCCGACCGGGTATGTCATGCCGGCGGAGCGGACCAGTGCCACGCCGGCCGACCGGCTGTCCGCGACGTCCACACCCACGAAGTTGACGCTGGCGGCCAGCTGGCGGCGGGCCTTCGCGAGCACGCCCACGTCCTTGTGGCAGTTGGGGCACCACGAGGCGAAGAAGCTCACGACGGTCGGCCGACCGTTCGGCTTCCCCAAGCTGACCAGCGTGGTGGGGTGCCGGAGCCCGGTCAGCGAGAAGCTCGGTGCCGGCGCGCCCCCGCGCGGGCCTTCGGGTGGCAGAGCAGACCCCTTGGGAGAGCGACCCGAGAGCACGGCGGTGATGGTGATGGCGATCACCACGATGACCAGCGCCCCCACCACGACATGCCGCGCGCCGAGGCGCCTGCGGGATCCGGCTCGGTCTCCGGGAGACACCACCTTCTAGTGGATCCGCACCAACTGGTCGACCGCCATCGAGGAGAACAGCAGGGTCAGGTAGGTGATCGACCAGCCAAACAGGCGCATCGCCGAACGAGTCGTGGCCTCACGGGCCAGCCGGATGGCGTAGAAGACGAACACGGCGCCGAGCACCACGGCCGTCCCGCTGTAGACGAGCCCCATGTGTGCTACCGGGGCGAAGGCGAGAGATGCGGCCCACAGCGCCAAAGAGTAGAGGACGATCTGGCGGGCTGTCCGGGCCAGGCTGGTGACGGCGGGGAGCATGGGGACATCCACTGACTGGTAGTCCTCGCGGTACTTGACTGCCAGGGACCAGAAATGAGGGGGGGTCCACACGAAGATGATGGCGAACAGGACCAACGGCGCCAGGCCCAGGTGCCCGGTCACCGCTGACCAGCCGACCAGTACCGGCACCGCCCCGGCTGCTCCGCCGATGACGATGTTCTGCGACGAGGTCCGCTTGAGCCAGAGCGTGTACACGAAGACGTAGAAGGCGGTGGCGCTGACTGCGAGGACCGCGGAGAGGAGGTTGACCGCGAGCCACAGCTCGACGAAGGCCAGGGCCTCCAGGCTGAGGGCAAAGGTCAGCGCAGCACGTGGTGTCACCGCACCGGTCACCAGTGGCCGGCGGCGGGTGCGGTGCATCACCGCATCGATGTCGCGGTCCACGAACATGTTGATGGCGTTCGCCCCGCCCGCAGCCATGGCCCCCCCCACCAGGGTCTCCAGGATCAACCAGCCGGAGGGGACGCCGCTTGCCGCGACGAACATCGTCGGGATCGTGGTCACGAGCAACAGCTCGATGATCCTGGGTTTGGTGAGTGCGACGTAGCTGCGGAGCCGGTAGGTGAGGTTGGCCTGCCGAGCTACGACGGCGGGAGCGGCCATCGGTCAGACACTACGGGCTGTGGGGCCCCCAGCTCCAGGCAGGCGCCGAGGCGTGCGGGCATGCGGTCGGCGGGCAGGCGGTCGGCGGGCAGGCGCAGAGGCGTGCCGGCGGTGGCACTGAGCCCAGAGCGAGGCGCCAAGGTAGGCAATGGTGCTTGTACACGTACAGCGTGAACAAGCACTATTTGCATCCCGGCCCCAGCCCTCCAAACCGGGCCCGGCCCGAGCCAGGCTGATGCCAGCTGGCCTGGGCGGCTGGCCTAGCATCCGGGGCGTGCTGAATAGGTTGTCCGGGCTGCGCATCAGCCCTCGGGTGTTTCGCGTAGCTGCGGCGGCTTCGGTCGTGGCGCTGGCGCTGATCATCATCACCGGGGCGGCCGTGCGCCTCACCGGCTCCGGGCTCGGGTGCCCGGACTGGCCCAGCTGCTACCAGCACCAGCTCACCGCAACCTGGTCCTTCCACCCGATGGTCGAGTTCGCGAACCGCCTGATCGTGATTGCGGTGAGCGTGCTGGTGATCTTGGTTGCCCTGGGATCGGTCCTGCGCCGGCCGTTCCGCTCGGATCTGTGCTGGCTCGCGTTCGGCCTGGTGGCCGGGGTGGTCGGTCAGGCGGTGCTGGGAGGGCTGGTGGTGATCTTCAAGCTGGCGCCGGGGTTGGTGATGGCGCACTTCGCCTTCTCGATCGCTGTCCTGGCAGACGCGGTGGTCCTGCATCGCAGGGCGGGCGAGCACCGGGCCCCAGCCCGGGCGATGGTCGGGCGGCAGGTCCTGTGGGCCACGCGACTCATGCTGGTGATGCTGGGCGTTGTCATCGTGGCAGGCACAGCCACAACGGGTAGCGGGCCCCACGCCGGCAACGCAGGGGCCCGCCGGCTGCCGATCGCCTTTCACTCTGCCGCGGAGCTCCATGCAACCCTCGCGGTTGGGCTGATCGGGCTGACAGTGGGGATCGTGATCGCCGCCCACCAGGCAGGTACTCCCGTGGGGGTCCAGCGACGGGCCCGGGCGCTGATCGCGGTTATGGCGGCCCAGGGCGCTATCGGCTACAGCCAGTACTTCCTACGGGTCCCGGAGGGTGTGGTAGAGCTGCACATCGTCGGGGTCACCGTGTTGTGGATCGTCGCGCAGCGCTTCTACCTGGGCCTATTTGTCCGACCCGCGCCCGTTGCGGCGTCGGGTCTCCGATCTATCCCAGAGGCTGCCGAGACCTTGCCAGCCCGAAGCCTCACCCCCGCCGCTGGCGGTTGACGCCCCAGATACCAGCTCCACAGGTCGGTGTTACACCCCCCTGTCATACTGTGGGGGATGGATAGATCGCTGACGTCGGCTACGATGATCTTGTCCCAACCAACCCTGCTCCGGGTCCACCGGGGCCCCGGCGCTGTCAAGCCCGGGTCCAGAGGGAGGTGAGCCGCCTCAATGCGGCCCTACGAGATCGTGATCATCTTCGACGCCAGCCTGGAGGAGGATGCCATCCGGGCCGTCATCGACCGTATTTCCGAGTCCACCCGCTCACGAGGGGGTAGCACGGGGAAGGTCGATCGATGGGGCAGGCGGCGTTTCGCATACGAGCTGGCGCACCGCTGGGAGGGCTATTACGTCCTCCTCGAGGTGTCCGCTGACGTGGCGACATTGGCTGAGCTCGACCGAATGCTCTTCCTCGCAGACGAAGTGCTCCGTCACAAGGTCATCCGGCTGCCCGAGCGGGCAGCGGGACTACGCCGTCCCGGCTCCCCCGCAGGACGCCCGGCGATGGCCAGGACGGACTGACAACCCAAAGGGAGCTGAGCATCATGGCGAATGGCAACAACATCACACTGGTAGGCAACATCACCCGCGACCCCGAGCTGCGGTTCACCGGGAGCGGCCAGGCGACGACCACCTTCGGCCTCGCGGTCAACCGCCGCTGGCAGAACCGCCAGACCCAGGAGTGGGAAGAGTCGACCTCTTTCTTCGACGTGGTCTGCTGGCGCGAGATGGCCGAGAACGCCAGCGAGAGCCTCAACAAAGGGGCGAGGGTCATCGTGACCGGGCGCCTCGACCAGCGCAGCTGGGAGGTAGGCGAGGGAGATCGCCGGTACAAGATCGAGGTGATCGCGGACGAGATTGGGCCCAGCCTGCGCTGGGCGACCGCCGACGTGAAGAAGAACGACCGGCGCACCGCCGGCGACGGGGCGTCGAGTGGTGGGGCAGCGGCACCGCTCCCCGCAGCACCGCCCCCTGGCTACGGAGAAGAAGAGGAGCCGTTCTAAGACATGGCCCGCAACAACGACAGGGACCGTGGTACCAAGCGAGTGCCCAAGGAGGCAGTCCGCAGGGGCAAGAAGAAGGTTTGCATCTTCTGCGCCGACCACGTGGACTGGGTCGACTACAAGGACGTGAGCTTGCTGCGCAAGTTCATGAGCGACCGCGGCAAGATTCGCGCTCGCCGGGTGAGCGGCAACTGCGCCCAGCATCAGCGCGACGTTGCCGTGGCCATCAAGTTGGGGCGGGAGCTGGCACTCCTGCCCTACACCCAGCGCACCACCAGCGAGCGCACCGGCGGCCGCGGCCGCAGCCCGTCCGGTCAGGGCTCCGGTCAAGGGCCCGGCTCCGGTCAAGGGCCCGGCTCCGGTCAAGGCCCAGGTGACAGCGGGCGTGCTTCTCAGGGCGGCTCACCGACGGGCGGGCCGGTGCCTGACCCCGAGATGGCCGAGCAGCTGATAGGGGCCGGGCCTGGGGTCAACGACGACGACAAGGCGGGCTAGGTGCAAGTGGTCCTGAGAGCCGACCTCGCCGCGCTCGGAAAGCGCGGCGACATAGTGCAGGTTGCAGACGGGTACGCGCGCAACTACCTGATCCCCGCGTCCCTCGCCATGCGGGCAACGCCGGGCATCGCCTCCCAGGCCGCCGCCATGCGGCGCGCGCGGGACGTGAGGGACACGCGGGCAAGGGAGGGCGCCGAGGTGGTCGCACGCCAGCTCGTGCCTTCGGTGATCCGCATCCCGGCGCGAGCCGGCGCCAGCGGCAAGCTGTTCGGCTCGGTGACCGCCGGCGATGTCACCGAGGCGGTATCGACACAGACTGGGATCGACCTGGATCGTCGGCGCCTGGTGATCGACGAGCCGATCAGGACACTTGGGCTCCACGAGGTCCCGGTCAAGTTGCACCCCGACGTCGAGTTCCGGGTCACCGTCGAGGTGGTTGCGGCCAGCTGAGCCGTCAGCTCGACAGCTATACCATCCCGAACGTAAGTTTGGGGATGGGCTAAGATCGGAACCTGTGATCTACCGTCCACAGGAAATCCCCCGTGGTTCCGCGAGATCAACAGGTCATCCCCTGGCACCCCACAGGCACGTGGCGCGAAGGTAAACAACGGTGGTCCAACCTCTTCAGGCACGGCGAGCACGACCCGGCGAACGTCCCGCCGCTCTGGCGTCCGCGCCTTCGGCGACGGGCGATGTCGGACGGCGGATCCCCCATGACCTGGAAGCCGAGGAGTCCCTGCTGGGCGCGATGCTCCTCTCGCGCGACGCGATAGCGGTGGGTGTAGAGACCTGCTCCGCAGACGACTTCTACAAGCCCATCCACGGCTACATCTTCGATGCAGTGGTCTCGCTCTACGGCCAGGGCGAGCCGGCCGACCCGATCACCGTAGCCGACGAGCTGCGACGGGCAGGCCTACTCGACTCCGTTGGCGGGTCGGCCGCCCTGGTGTCGCTTCAGGCAAACACCCCTGCGGTCTCCAGCGCCGCCCGCTACGCCCGGATCGTCGAGGAGAACTGCCTTCTCCGCAAGCTCATCGGGGTCGCTGCGGAGATCGCCGAGCTCGGCTACTCGATACCTGAGGACGTGACCGCGGCCATCGACAGGGCCGAGACCATGATCTTCGAGGTTGCCCAGCGCCGTGCTGTGGACACGCTCCTGGCGCTTCGAGAGCTGTTGGGACAGACGCTCGACGGCCTCGAGGCGCTGTACGCGCGCGGTGACACGATCACCGGAGTGCCGACCGGTTACACCGACCTGGACCAGCAGCTGGCGGGGCTCCAGCCGTCCAACCTGGTGATCGTGGGTGCCAGGCCCGGAGCGGGGAAGGCGCTGGCTCTCGACACGCCGCTTCCCACACCGAAGGGTTGGACCGCGATGGGATCGGTTCGGGTGGGCGAGCAAGTCTTCGACGATCGCGGCATTCCCTGCACGGTCACGTACACTTCGCCTGTCCAGTTGAGCCGCAGGTGCTATCGGGTGGAGTTCGACGACGGGTCCTGCATTGTGGCCGATGCCGAGCATCAATGGTTCGCCTACGATCAACGGGCCTGGAAGTCGGCCCGAGAGCGCCACCGCCTAAGTCGTCGTGGCGGTCCGCCGAACCCCAACCTGGCACGCGACCAGCGCCAACACTGGAATTTGCCGGCGGTCGTGACCACTCAGCAGATGCTCGACCGTGGGCTGTACACGGGACCTGAGAATCGGCCCAACTGGTATCTGCCTGTGGCAGGCCCCCTGGAGCTCCCCGATCAGTCACTGCCGATGGATCCGTACGTTCTCGGATGCTGGCTGGGCGATGGTTGCGGCAAGAGGTCCGAGATGACCATTGGCGACCGGGACATAGAACATTTCAGGCAGGAGTTCCAAGGTGCTGGGTACGTACTGTCACCCCGAGGCAGGCTCCAGTATGCCACGGTCCCGGTCCCGGGGTCCGGTGCGTGGCAAGGCTATCGTGGGGACAAGCGGGTTCTGACACGGGAGCTCCTTCAGGTCGGCCTTCTCGCAGGCAAGAAGAAGCACATACCTGCCTGCTACCTCCGGGCGTCGTTCAAGCACCGTCTTGCCCTCCTACAAGGAGTGATGGACACGGATGGCTACGCAAACGGGCGTGGCAGCCAGTCCGTAGAGCTGTGTCTTGCTAGTCGCGGGCTTCTCGACCAGGTGCGGGAGCTCGTCTGCTCGCTTGGTCACCGCCCAGGGGTTGTCCGCAAGAAGGTGCTCATGCTCCCCAACGGGCAGAGCTATGTGGCCTGGCGCTTGGCCTGGACTCCGCTCGACCCGGTGTTCCGCCTCCCCCGCAAGGCCGACCGCTTCGAGGCGGGCGCGAGACGCGGGAGGTTTGGGACGCTAAGCAGGAGGACCATAGAAGCGATCACTCCGATCGACTCGGTTCCGGTTCGCTGTATCACCGTCGACTCACCCAGTCATCTGTACCTTGTCGGCGAGTCGATGATCCCAACGCACAACACGAGCTTCGCGCTGGGAATGGCGGCCCATGCGGCGATGGAGCGACGGGTTCCCGTGTTGGTCTTCTCCCTGGAGATGAGCCACCTGGAGATCACCCAGCGATTCTTGTGTGGCGAAGCCAGGGTTGATTCTTCCCGCATGCGCAACGGGCGGCTGCTGGAGGCCGACTGGACCAAGATCGGCCACGCCACAGGGCGTCTCGGGGAGGCTCCGATCTTCGTGGACGACAACCCCAACACCACAGTGATGGACATCCGGGCCAAATCCCGGCGACTGCGCAGCCGGCAGGGCCTTGGCCTGGTGATCGTGGACTACCTCCAGCTGATGACAGGTCGTCACCAAGCAGAGAGCCGCCAGGTCGAGGTTTCCGAGATCAGCAGGGGCCTAAAGATCTTGGCGCGCGAGCTGGAGGTGCCGGTCGTCGCGTTGTCCCAGCTGTCCAGGAACCTGGAGAGCCGTGCCGACAAGCGCCCGGTCCTCGCCGACCTGAGGGAGTCGGGCTGCCTCACCGCCGACACCAGAGTCCTAAGGGCTGACAACGACTCAGAAGTCACCCTTGGCGAGCTCCTGGTCGAGGGAGCCCGCGACGTTCCGGTCTGGTCCCTGGACGACGGATGGCGCCTGGTTCCCTCGACCTTGACCCATGTGTTCTCGAGCGGGCTCAAGGAGGTGTTTCGGTTGAAGCTGGCCTCAGGTCGAACCGTCGATGCGACTGCCAATCATCCCTTCCGCTGCCTGGAGGGCTGGGTCCAGTTAGGGGACCTGGGGCAGGGTTCCCGCATCGCCGTTACCCGAACCTTGCCGGAACCCGATCTGGTCGACCGGATGGACCACGACGAGATTGTCCTGCTCGCCCACTTGCTTGGTGATGGCTGCGTCCTTCCGCGACAACCTATTCACTACACCAGTGCAGACGAGGCGAACCTGAATGTGGTCGAGCTAGCTGCCTTACGCCGGTTCGGGATAAGAGCTCGTCGGGTGCCACAGGGCAACTGGTGGCATTCTTATCTGCCCTCACCAACGCGCCTGGCGCGCGGCCGGCGTAACCCCATCTCGGCATGGTGGGATGCTTTCGGTTTGCGGGGCTGCCGTAGCTACGACAAGTTCGTGCCGGATCGGATGTTTGGGTTGAGCAGAGATCAGATCTGCTTGTTCCTCCGGCACCTGTGGGCAACCGACGGTTCTCTGTGCATCAGGAAAACGCGTGGACGACCACTAGTCAGCCTCTACTACGCGTCAACGAGCCGACGCCTGGCCGATGGCCTCCAGACGCTGCTGCTTCGTCTCGGCATTCAATCACGGATCTACACGGTCTCGAAGAAAAGCTACCGTCAGGGTTTCAATGTGACCGTCTCTGGAGCGGAGCACCAGCTGAGCTTCCTGCAAGAGGTGGGGTTCCATGGGCGAAGAGGGGACCTCGTCCCTGAGGCTGTTCGCATCCTGCAGCGGTTGATTGGCAACCCCAACGTCGACACTGTGCCGGGTGAGGTCCGTGCAAGGGTGGTGTCCGCCATGAACCGGATCGAGATGTCACACCGGGATCTGGCGGTCCAGTTGGGCGAGCAGTACTGCGGGTCGTACCTCTTGGGAAGCGCCAGCCGTCCACGAGGCTTCAGCCGACGCCGGCTCTCGGCCATCGCCCGGATCGTCGAGGACAAAGAGCTCACAGCCTTGGCGGAGTCCGACGTGCTCTGGGACACAGTGGCGTCTATCGAGACGCTCGGATTCCAGGAGGTCTACGACGCCACAGTGATCGGGACACACAACTTCGTCGCCAACGGCATCGTGGCGCACAACAGCCTGGAGCAGGATGCGGACGTGGTGATGTTCATCTACCGTGACGAGCTGTACAACCCCGACTCAAATGACCGGGGGACTGCCGAGGTGATAGTCGCCAAGCACCGCAACGGCCCGACTGGGGTCACCCAGCTGGCGTTCTTGGAGCACTACGCCCGCTTCGTCAACATGGCTCGGGTGTAGATGCCGTCTGGCACTTTTCAAAGACGAGAGCTGGGGAGGCCGAGCCTCATCCGGGAGGTCGGGGTGCGGCCGCGCTGGGCCTCGGGTCGGTCGCCCTGGCGCTCCGGGTCCAGGGTTCCCGTTCATGTAGATGTTTGGCGCTGTGTCGGCGTGGATCGCATAGTCGTTGGTCGTGTCGCCGCTCTGGCGTGCGAGCTGGCCGGCTGCGATTGTGTCGGCTAAGTGAACAGTTGCCTGCGCGCCAAGGTGGTTAGGCTTGGCACCCCGCCACGTCAGTCGGGAGTGGGCAGCAGTCGGGAGCGGCGCGGGTGCGATATTTCTCCAAGAGCAGGATCAGGAGGAATCTGAATGGGCCATGCGCGCCCTGAGCCAGCTGATGCTGTCCGGCTCGCGCAGCGCGGCCTCCCAGCCCACCAGCCGGGCGTCCAGCTCGGCTCTGGAGCTGGCCGCCCCCACGATCTCGACGGTCAGCTGCTCGTCGTAGGCGTCGGTGCCCGCAGCCTGGTCCGGGTGGTGGCGCTCAGTCTTGGCCAGGTGGTGGTGAGGATGCAGCATGTCGTGGATCAGCTCGACGGCGCCCGCGGCGAGGTCCTGAGCCTCCTCGATCCACCGGGTCAGGTCGTCGTGGCTGATGAGCGGGAGCCAGTTGGGAGGGATCGGCTCGAACATCAGGTACAGCTCCCCGGTGTCGGCTACCCAGAAGGCGTCAGCCACTCGCTTGGGAGGCGAGCCCTCCGCCCAGCCCACGCCGTAGGAGACCTCTTGGCTGGCTCGTCGGCGCGGGTCGGAGGCGTAGAACTCGTCGATGTCCACCGCCTTACGCTACCCGGAGCCCGGCGCAGCACTAGAACATGGCCATGTGTCAGATGCCCGCCGACCTGCTGGCGATGGCCAGGGCTGCCAAGGGGTTCATGCCGGACGAGGAGGGCCTGGCGCTGCATGTCGCCGCACGCCGGGCGGCCCGGGCCAGGATCGGCGACCTGCTCGAGGTCGGCGCCTACTGCGGCAAGTCGACCCTCTGGTTGGGCGCCGCGGCTCGGGAGGAGGCCAGCTTGTGCTGGAGCGTGGACCACCACCGGGGCTCGGAGGAGAACCAGGTCGGCTGGGAGCACCACGACCCCAGCTTGGTGGACGTCTCCACGGGGCGCATGGACACCCTTCCGGCGTGGCGGCGCAGCGTCGAGCAGGCCGGCCTGGAGCCCTGGGTGGTGGCTGTGGTGGGCGATTCGCCGACCGTCGCGGCGCGCTGGGGCGCCCCCCTCGCCCTGGTGCTGATCGACGGCGGCCACGGGGTCGAGCCGGCTTGGGCCGACTACCGGGGTTGGGAGCCCCACGTGGCGGTGGGCGGCGTGCTCGCCATCCACGACGTGTTCCCCGATCCGGCGGAGGGTGGGCGCCCCCCGTACGAGATCTGGCGGGTGGCCCTGGCCTCAGGTCGCTTCGAAGAGGCCGGGGCATGTGGCAGCCTCCGGCTCCTCCTTCGGGCCCACTAGCCCGTCGAGGATGCTCGTCGCCAGCACGACGGCGGCCGCCGAGTAGGTGCTGCGCTCCCCGCCGGGAAAGTGCCCCCCTCTCGGGTGGACCACCCCGGTCCAATAAGACCCATCCGGGTGGCGCATGGCACGGGTCCAGTCCAGGAGCTCGGTGGCTTCGGCGCGCCGGCCGACCTTGGCCAGGGCAATGGCGCACTCGGCCGTCTCGGCCGTGGTTACCCAGTCCCGATCCGACACGCACCGCACGCCGACGCCGTCGATGACCAGCTCGTCCCAACGTTTCGCCATGTGCGCGGCGGCGGCTGGGCCGGCGAGGCCTCCTGCCAGCACCGGGTAGTACCAGTCCATCGACCAGCGCGCCTTGGGCCGGAACGCACCCGGTCGCGCCGCGATCGCCCCGGCCAGCGCGACGGCAGCGGCATGCCAGGCGGGTCGCTCGGCGCCCAGGCGACCAGCGATCGCCAGGGCACAGCGCAGGCTCAGCCGGATCGAAGAGGAGGCGGCCAGGAGGGCGTCACGCGCTGGCCGACCGTCGGGATCCACCGACCAGGCCACCTCCCCACCGGGCCGCTGCTGGGCGACGACGAAGCCCATGGCCCGGTCCACGGTCGGCCAGAGCGACTCCAAGGACCCGCGGTCCCCGGTCACCAGGTAGTGAAGCCACACACCGGTCGCCACGTAGGCGCACATGTTGGTGTCCCGGCGGGGCTCCTCCACCCCGCACGCCTGGTAGTAGCTGCACCACGACCCGTCGGGGTGCTGGCGCCCGGCCAGCCACGCATAGGCCCCTTCCGCCTCGCCGACCAGGCCCGCCACCGCCAGGGCCATGGCCGCCTCCACGTGGTTCCAAGGGTCGGCGTGGCCCCCCGGATACCACGGGATCATGCCGCTTGGCAGCTGGACGGCGGCAATCGACTCCGCGGTGGCGGTCAGCTCTGCCGAGCTCAGGGATCTCGGAGGAATATGCCTCAGTGCTGCCAGGCCGCCGTGTCCACTCACGTCTGTGCACCGCCCCGCGCCAGCCCCCTCACCAGGTACAGCACCAGGCTTTTGCCCAGCACCGGGTTGAGGAGGCGCTCGGGAACCCTGGTGAGCAAGGGCGCGCGCATGATGTCCCACACGAGCACCCGGTGGTAGGCCTTTACGGCCGGGTGGTCCTCGTTGTCCACCCCCACGATGCAGCGCAGCCACCAGTAGGGGGAGTGGAGGGCGTGTGCGTGGTGGGAGTCCACCAGACGCAAGCCGGCCCCTGCCAGGCGCTCCACCAGCTGCGAACGGCGGTAGATCCTCACGTGGCCGCCGGGTCGGTTGTGGTAGCGGTCCGACAGTGCCCAGTTGACCAGCTCCGGGCCGAATCGAGGAACCGTGACCGCCATCGTGCCCCCCGGTCGTAGGACCCGGGCCAGCTCGGCCATGGCGGTGGTGTCCTCGCCAATGTGCTCCAGCACCTCGGCGGCGATCACTCGGTCGAAGGTGGCGTCGGCGAAGGGCAAGGCCTTGGCGTCTCCCCTGACGACCCTCCCGCCGGCGGTGCCGGCCGGGTCGGTGGCGGCGTCGGGGTCGGTGGCGGCGTCGGGGTCGGTGGTCGTGGCCGGGTCGGTGGCGGCGTCGGGGTCGGTGGCGGCGTCGGCGGACATGGCGTGGAGCATTGCCGCCACGGCGTCCACCTCGACCTGTTCGGCGTCAAGGGCGATCGCCCGTGCGCCGAGTCGCACCGCCTCGAAGGCGTGCCGGCCCGCGCCGCAGCCGAGGTCCAGGAGCAGCTCACCCTGTCGCAGCCCGAGACGTTTGTAGTCGACCGTTAGCAGCGAGAGGGCCCTTCGTCCGTTGCCGCCCCTCGACAGTCCTCGCGGGGCCCCTCTTGCGCCAGCAGGGCCCGGTACTGAGCGACTGTGCCCTCGGCTGCCGCCCTCCAAGTGAAGCGCCGCAGTGCCCGGGCTCGCCCGGCGGCGCCGAGCCGGGCTGCCAGGGCGGGGTCGTCCAGGACCCGGCCGAGTGCGACCGCAAGGGCCGACGGATCCCCAGGGGCGACGAGGAGCCCGGTCTCGCCGTCACTGCCCACGACCTCAGGCAACGCGCCCCCGGTCGTGGCGACCAACGGGCGCCCACACGCCATCGCTTCCACCGCCGGGAGGGAGAAGCCCTCGTACAACGAGGGAACCACCGCCACCTCCGCCTCGCTCCACATCGCGACCAGGCGCTCGTCGCTGACCTCGGAGACGAATCGCACCGCGCCCTCCAGCCCCAGGCGCCTGATCGTCTCGGCCACCCGGCTCTCTGGACGTGGCGAGCCGACCACGACCAGCTCGGCGTGGCGCTCCGTGCGGACCTTTGCCAGGGCTTCGAGCAATGGCACGAGCCCCTTGAGGGGCACGTCGGCGCTTGCCGTGGTCATTAGGCGCCCGCGCACGACAGTGGCGGCCGGTGTCGGGTGAAAGCGGCCGTGGTCCACGCCAATCGGGACCACTG
This sequence comes from Acidimicrobiales bacterium, assembly GCA_050744085.1. Taxonomy (GTDB): domain Bacteria; phylum Actinomycetota; class Acidimicrobiia; order Acidimicrobiales; family JAJPHD01; genus JAVKSL01. The sequence continues at coordinate 5,821 of JBOGGU010000077.1, read as the reverse complement.
CCAGGCGCTCCGGTCGGATGCCCATCTGCTCTACGATGTCTGCGCCGGACGACTCCGAGACCGTGATCAGGCGTGGCAGCCGGCGCGCCACCCTGACCTGCATCCTCACGAATCCGTACCAGCGCCGCAGGGTGAGCCGCCGGCCCCTGGTCTTGGCGTGTGCAAGGTCGAGTACCCGGTCCACCGTGATCGGGTGGTGGATGGTCGCGAGCACCGGCCACCCGTCGCGCATCATCCCGAGGAGCCCACTGCCGAGACCCTGGTTGTCGTGCACCAGGTCGAAGTCAGCGGGGCGAGCGGCGAGTGCCCGGCGCGCCCGCCAGCTGAAGGTGAGGGGCTCGGGGAACCCCGCAGTCCAGGTGATCCCCAGCTCGACGAGCTCGGTGGCCGAGTGGATCTCCGAGAGCTTCGGAATCCGGAAAGGGTCAGGCTCGCGGTAGAGGTCCAAGCTGGGCACGGCGACGAAGCCAACCCCCTCGTCCAGGTCCGGGTATGGCTGGCCGGCGAAGACAGTTACCTCGTGGCCGAGCGACACCAGCTCACGGGCGAGATATCGGGTGTAGACGCCCTGCCCCCCGCAGCGAGGGTTCCCCCGGTACACGAGAAGGGCGATGCGCAGGCGCTCGGGTGCGGGGGTCCGGCGCGTCTGCATGACCGGAGAGCCTGGCCGCTCCAGCTGAATTTCGCCAACCAGGGAGGTGCGCGTTCGCGCTCGAGGCGGGATGGAGCATGGCTACGAACCTTGATGGTCGTATACAAGATCCTCGACCGACGGCAGGGCGCTGGCTCGGATTGCGAGCCAGTCTCGCAGGGCGAGGGTGGCCTCGACATCGTTGCGGTTGTAGGTGAGCAGCCAATCCCGTGCGGCGGTCCTCGTCGTTGCGTCGGCGCCTCCGACTGCTTCGTCGTAGTGGAGCATGGACTCGCCCCCACCCGCATCCTCCACATCCCAGGAGAACTCGCAAAGCGGCGCCACGTTCTTCAGCCCGACCGAGGAGCCGGTCAGGAGCTGGTCGTTGAAGATCGCCAGCAGGTCCACCCATGCAGGGGAGCCAATGAACGCGGTGACCTCCTCATGCACTCCCGTGACGGCTGCCAGGCGGCGCAGCTGGGTGTTCTCGGCAGACGCGTTGTAGCAGTAGGCGGCCAGCGAGAGGCCGAGTGCGGTGCAGCGTGCTCGCAGGGCGCTGAACCACCCCCAGAATTCGGTGAACAGTCGCGCCTCAGTGCCGGGCGCGGTGCCGGCGTGGGCGCCAGGCGCGGCGTCGGTCCTGGCGTCGGCGTCGGTCCTGGCGTCGAGCGGGGCCCAGGTGCAGAATGCTCGATACCCGGTCGGGACCGCGGCCCGACGGGTCCGGTCGGTGACGAGGGTTCCCCACAGGTAAACGCCGTCCTCGACGTTCTCCATGTCGATGTCCACCTCTATATCGGCTCGGGGGACGCTCACGGTCGTGACCCCTCGGCGCCGGTAGGCGGGGGAGTCTCCGAGAGCGGCTCGCGCCTGGTCGACCTGGGTGGCGAGGCCCGCCATCGGCTCGTCGCAATAGGTCGCTGTCTGGCTGCAGAGCCGCCGAGCGTCGCCGAGCGCCTCGATACCCGCCTCGGCGAGTCGAGCCAGTGCTGCCCGCTTGCGCTCGCCGATGATCGCCCCAACAGGGGTGTCGTCGTCCCTGGTCCCGAGGGCGGCCATGAGGGGACGGAGGTCGACCCTTTGGGCCACGAGGGCGGCGGTGCGGTAGTCGAGGCCCGCGAGCTGGCGTCGGTCGGTGACGCCGTGGTCGCGATGCACCCGCCAGGAACGCCAGCCGCTCCGGGGAATCAGGCTGACGTCTCCTGCGCCCTGCGTCAGCGCAGGGCCGCACCACGACCACCACGGGCACTCGGCACACTCTCCAACCCTCACGGGTACGACCAGGGGAGCGATCGCTGGGTCGGAGTGGTGAAGAGCGGCAACGGCGATGATGTCCAGGCGGAAGCTGAACTCGAAGTCGTAGATCTCCATCGTCGAACGGGCCTTCTGATGGCCCGAGCTGGAGGGGGTCGTCCATATCGGCTGGTCGAGGTCGTACCACGTGATGCGCCCCTCGACGCCGAGGATTGCACCGTGTCGCCCATCGGGGACAGCGAGGCCAGCACTTTCCAGCATGCGCTGGTAGTGCGCGAGCTGGAGCATGTCGGCCTTGCGCTTGCGTGCCGAGCCCTCTGTATCCTCGACTGCTGCCTCTAATTCCAAGGTGCTCAGTGCGGAGCAGAGGGCGGGAAGGCCACGTGGGTCGGGTTCCAGGCCCTGGTGGTGCTTGATGTCCAGCGCCCTGTAGCCCCTGCGGTTAGGTGCGGCAACCAGCAGGTCGGGCTCTCCCACCCGCCGACCCGCCTGGTCAGCGGGGAGGCGCCCCCCGATGATCACCACCGTGCCGGCTCGCATCGCGTCGAGCGTGGCCGCCTCTCTCTCGGCCCGGTCCTCCCCGGCAACGAGCACCGCCTCGGGATGAAGCTGGCGGAGGGCCTGGACGACCTCGGTCTCGAAGCGCCGCCCCTGGTCGAAGCGGCGCTGGAGGATGGGCGAGGTGGGGAGTGGCTCGCAGGGTTGGAGGACGTCGCACTGGGCACGGACCGGGCACTGCTTGGCCACGTAGCCCCCTTGGAGGGGCACGTCGGATACGTCGTGTCTGGTTGCCACGCCACGAACACTACTGAGGGGGTGTGACTCTCATTCAGGTTCCTCTCAACAAGGGCGGTTACCGTCCGGGCGTGGTCCTCGCTATGTCCAGATGCCCGGTGCTGACCGGGCCCACCCTCGGGAGGGCCCGGTGACCGCTCCCCTGGGGCAGACAGCCCGACCGCTCGAGCGCCGGGGGCCTGGGCGAGAGCGCGGGCATGGGCCCATCTCAGGGGTGGCCCAACCCACTCGCGAGGCGCTCGTCGGGGTGGTCATAGGGATCGGGGCGCTTCTGGTCGTGGGCATGTGGTGGCGTGACGCCACGCCCGCCTCGCTACGGGGGGTGGGGGGGTGGCTCACGTCTGCGGGCCGCGTGACCGGGTTGGTCGGCACGTACCTGATAGTTGTCGAGGTGCTCCTCATGGGTCGGGTCGCTTGGCTGGACAGGCTGATCGGGATGGACCGCCTGGCAGTGTGGCACCGTCGCAACGGTGAGTACGCGGTCTCCCTCCTGGTGGCGCACGCTGTGCTCACCATCTGGGGCTACGCGCTTACAGCCCACGCCGGGATCCTGGCCGAGACCAGCTCGGTGGTGCTGACCTACACCGACATGTTGGCAGCGACCGTCGGGCTGGCCCTCCTGGTCCTGGTGGGAGTGATCTCGGCGAGGGGGATAAGGCGTCGGGTCAGCTACCACACGTGGTACTTCATCCACCTTTACACCTACATCGCCCTTGCGCTGTCGTTCGCCCACCAGTTCGCCACCGGGGTGGACTTTGCCACCCACCCCCTCAACCGCGCCGCGTGGATAGTCATGTACTCCGCGGTGGGTGCTTTGCTCCTCACCTACAGGGTGGGAAAGCCGATCCGGGACACTGTGCGCCACCGGCTCCGGGTTACCTGGGTGGTGAGCGAGGGACCCGGGCTCACCTCGGTCTATTTGGCCGGGTACCGCCTCGAGGAGCTTCGAGCCGAGTCGGGCCAGTTCTTCATGTGGCGATTCCTCACCCGCCAGGGTTGGTGGCAGGCGCATCCGTACTCGCTCTCTGCCGCTCCCAACAGCGAGTTCCTTCGCCTCACCGTCAAGAGCCTGGGCGATCACAGCTCGGGGGTGGCCGGCTTGCGCAGGGGAACCTGGGTCATGGCCGAGGGCCCCTACGGGGCATTTACCCAGCGCCGCCGCACCCGGCGGCGCGTCCTGCTGATCGCGGGAGGGGTGGGGATCACCCCGATCAGGGCCCTGTTCGAGTCGGTCCCCGGAGGACCAGGTGAGGTCAGCCTGATCTACCGCTCGCGAACACCAGATGAGCTCGCCTTTCGCGACGAGCTCGAAGCGATCGCTGCTTGGCGTGGGGCGGCTCTGCACTACCTGGTGGGCTCGAGCCGCCAGCACCCGGTATTTATGACCTCTGACCACCTTTCCCAGCTGGTGCCCGACCTGGCTCGCCACGACGTCTACCTCTGCGGGCCTCCGGCCATGGCGGCGGCAGTCATCTCGGCGCTTCGCGCCGCCGGGGTGCCTGGGCGCCACATCTACCGCGAAGACTTCGAGCTGTAAGGGAGCCTGGGAGCATGCGCCGTGCCATCATCGCAACAGCGGGCACCATCGCCGGCCTGGTCGCGCTGCTCAGCTACAAGTCGTCTGGGAGCCTGGTCCAGTCCTCCCACGTGGCCGTCGCCCAGCCCCCGACCACCCAGGCCCCCAGCACGTCGACCGCCCAGCCCCCGACCACCCAGGCCCCCAGCACGTCCACCACCCAGGTCCCCACTGCGGCTTCGTTCACCGGTGCCGACGTCCAGTACGCCTACGGGGACATCCAGCTCCGGGTTGCGATGAGCGGGACCAGGATCGACAGCATTACCGTCCCCCAAGAGTCTGCACCCGACCCCCGATCCCAGTTCATCAACTCTCAAGCAGTGCCCATACTCACCCGAGAGGCGCTGGCAGCCCAGGGCGTGAGGATCGATGTGGTGTCCGGGGCCACATTCACCAGCGATGCGTTCGCCCAGGCGCTCCAGTCGGCGCTGGGCATGGCCGGGGGCTGATCGGTGCTTCACACCGAGCCGGTTATGGGCACGGTGGTCAGCATCGACGTTCCCACTTTGGGGCCCGGGGGGTCGGGGCGGGCGATCGATCAGGTTGTGCGCTGGCTGCACTGGGTGGACACCACGTTCAGCACCTACAATCACGACAGTGAGGTGAGCCGGCTGGGTCGGGGAGAGCTGTCGGTCGAGGAGTGCCATCCCCACGTCCAGGTTGTGCTCAGCCTTTGCGAGCACCTTCACCAGCGGACCGGTGGTTACTTCGATGCCTGGGCGGGCGGGCACCTCGACCCGTCGGGCCTGGTGAAGGGTTGGTCGATCGACCAGGCCTCGGCCTTGCTGACCACTGCAGGCTGGCCAGACCACGCCATCGACGGTGGTGGCGACGTGCGCCTGCGTGGCCGGCCGGCGGGCGGGGGCGAGGCCGCTGGCAGTGTGGGCGACGCAGGACGCGCGCCCTGGCAGGTGGCCCTCCGCCACCCCTTCCGGCCCGGCGCCTTTTGCACCGTGGTCGCCCTGGAGGAGGGGGCCGTGGCCACCTCCGGGGTCTACGAGCGGGGCTACCACGTGATCGACCCCCACTGCGGCGAGCGGGCCACTTCCATCGCCGCAGTGAGCGTCATCGGCCCATGCCTGGCCATGGCCGACGCCTATGCCACCGCAGCGCTGGCCATGGGGCCCCAGGCACCAGCCTGGCTGGAAGCCCTGCCCGATCACGAGGCCTTCCTCATCGACAGCTCGGGCGCTGGCTGGGAGACCGCCGGATTCGCGCGCTACCGTCTTGACATCCCACAAGCGCCAAGCCGAGCCGTGAGGTGACAGGAACGGTTTGCCCCCGCTGGCCAGACCACCCTTCACGCTCGGGGCTCTGGTGCGCTCGGAGGGATTCGAACCCCCAACCTTCTGATCCGTAGGTAGAGCAGTGGCCTTTACCCTTAGTGACCATTGCAGACCAGTGGGCACCCTTATGACCCCTGAACAGGGAGTTTTCTGGGTCTTGAGGCATGGATGTGGGTACCTGAGGGGGTTTGAGCTTGCGTTCTGCCTGGTAGGTGGCCTAGTGGGACATCCCGGGGGCTCTGGTGATCCGTACCAGACTGCGGGTAATTCCTAGGGCGC
>JBOGGU010000076.1:0-21235 GCA_050744085.1 Acidimicrobiales bacterium | reverse complement strand
CGACGTGGACGTCTTTGTGGGTGTCGACCCCGCCCGTGACAACTCGGTTCTTGCCTGCCATGCTGGTAGCTGCCTTCCTCTCGTTCCGATGGGATGGCACCTACCGGCCGGGACGACGGACAAGACTCTCATGGTGCAGCCAAAGCTCCTATTAGGTCACGTTCGTCCGACCGGTCGGTACGCATCTCCAGCGGGGGGAACCGGGCCGACAAATCAGCAGCAAGGCACACAATGGCCAGTCACACCGAGGGTCAGACCCAGCAACCCGCTGGAGACACCTACCAGTATGAGAGTCACACCTGGACGACAATATAACGGCATGAACATAGTAGCGCGCCAAGTCGGGAAGATGCTCGCCGAGGCTCAGGTCGGGCGTCGTAGCCCAGCAGGGCCAGTTGACGAGAGCTGGGGTGCGACTTCGCGCGTTTCCGGTAGATACCCTGCCCAGTTCGGGGCGGGCGGGCGTGGGCGGCCTCGGGGCGGGCGGCCGCGGGCCGCGCGGAAGCAGGGCCGCGGGCTGGGCGGTCAGACGGCGACGGCGCCGGCCTTGTGGATCGGGCCCTGGCCGTCGCTCAGGGCCGGGACCTCCCGGCCAGTCCGGCTGGCAATGATCTCGGCGACGATGGACACCGCGGTCTCCTCAGGAGTGCGGGCGCCGATGTCGACACCGATCGGGGCGCGCACCCGAGCCAGGCCCGCATCGTCCACACCCGCCTCGCGCAGGCGCTTCACCCTCTCGTCGTGGGTCTTGCGCGAACCCATGGCCCCCAGGTAGCCCACGTTGGTGTCCAGGGCCGAGACGATTGCCGGGACGTCGAACTTGGGGTCATGGGTGAGCACACAGACAGCGTCCCGAGGAGCGAGGGCCGAGCCGACTTTGGCCAGGTGGCGGTCAGGCCAGTCCACAACCACCTCGTCGGCCACCGGGAAGCGCGCAGGGGTGGCGAACACAGGCCGGGCGTCGCACACCGTGACCCGATAGCCCAGGCACTTCGCAACCCGTGCGAGCGCCGCAGTGAAGTCCACCGCTCCGAAGATGATCAGCTGGGGTGGTGGAGCGAAGACCTCCACGAACACCGAGACCTCGCGGCTGCGGGCCTCCCCGTGGGCTCCGTAGTGGCGTGTCGTGGACAGCCCGGTGGAAAGTGCCCCCCCGGCGTCGCGCTTCACCACCCTGTCCAGGTCCTCGTCGCCCAGGGTTCCCTCGCTCAGGCCGCCCTCCTTCAGCAGCATCGTCGCCCCCAGCTTGGGGAACTTGCGCGTGCCGACGCCGTTCACCTCCGGCACGGCCTCGTCAGCTGCGTTGACTGCGAACACCGTGGCCAGCGCCACCGGCTCCTCGGCTTTCAGGGCGGCGCGGAGGCTGTCGTAGACCGGCGTTAGCACCGGGTCGACCAGGATGTGGAGGGTCCCCCCGCAAGTGAGCCCGACGGCAAATGCCTCGTCGTCGGAGTACCCGAACGTGACCAGCTTGGCACCGTCGCCGCTTTGCAGTGCCTGGAGGGATTCGCTGACCACCGCACCTTCTACACAGCCACCGGACACCGATCCGGCGACCTCCCCGTCCTCGTTGACCACCATTGTGGCCCCCGGGTCCCGTGGCCCCGAACCCTCGACCCCCACAACTCGCGCCACTGCGACCTTGCGGCCGGCCGAGCGCCAGCGATCGATGTCACGGACGACTTCTTTCATCTTGCTCCCCTTCTTTTCATCGTGCCCCCCCACTCATCGAGTCACCAGCCCTGCAGGTCCTCCGAAGACGCCAGCGAATGACCTTTCACGTAATTGTCAACATAGGCGAGGGCGGCAGACATTCCCTGGGCGAGCGGCCGTAGCAAGGGCGTGCGACCTCCACGCCAACGCGGCCGAGACAGGACATCTCGCCTGCCTGAGTGGCCGCATGGCCGTCATGGAAGCAATCACCGGGCAAGCGCCTCTATCGCCTCGCCACGAGCGGCCGCTGCCGCACGCCACACCGCCTCCGGAGTCGTCGGCATGTCCAGGTGCCGCACTCCTAGGTGCGCCAGTGCGTCGACGACGGCGTTCTGGACCGCCGGGGTGGACCCGATGCTGCCGGACTCGCCAATCCCCTTGGCGCCCAGCTCGTTGAGTGGAGTGGGGGTCTCCATGTGTATCAGCTCGAAGCTGGGCAGCTCAGCGGCGGAGATGAATGCGTAGTCAGCCAGGTTCGAGGTCAGCGGGTTCCCATCGGGGTCGAAGCGAACCTCCTCCATTAGGGCTTGGGCCACTCCCTGTGCAAGCCCGCCGTGAACCTGGCCCTCGGCGAGGACCGGGGCCACGATCCGTCCGGCATCGTCCACCGCCACCACCCGGCGCACCCACACCTTGCCGGTTTCGGTGTCCACCTCGACCACTACCAGGTGGGCGCCAAAGGGGAAGGTCGGGCCCGGAGGCGTGAAGTCCACCTCTGCCGCCAGCCGACCTGGCGGCAGGTTCACCACGCTCGTCCCGCCACCGGGCGGGGCGACCGTACCCGGCTGGCGGGCGCCAGAGGGGCGGGCGCCAGAGGGGCGGGCGCCAGAGGGGGGCTCGCCAGAGGGGGGCTCGCCATCCCTGGCTGCAGCCGTCGCCAAGGCGGACCAGCTGCAGTCAGGCACCGCTGCCGACGGCTCCCCAATCACGTGGAACCTTCCGGCGGCAGTGTCCAGCGCCACTTCGGACACCTCGACCTCCAGGCGGTAGGCAGCCAGGCGGCGGGCCCGCTCGAGCACCTCGGCAGCGGCCTGGCGGGCAGCGACGCCCCCGGTCTGCAGCGAGCGGGAGGCGAAAGTCCCCACTCCCCGTGCCACCAGGGCGGTGTCGCCGTGGTGTACCTCGACGTCCTCGACGGAGACCCCGAGCATGTCGGCGACCAGCATGGCCCAGGCGGTCACGTGGCCCTGGCCGTGCGGCGAGGTCCCGGTGCTCACCGTCACCTTCCCCGAGGGCATCACCTCGACGGTCCCCAGCTCCCCGTCGGGGAGCCCATTGGTGACCTCCACGTACACCGACAGCCCGATGCCGAGCGCAATCGGATCGCCCGCCTCCCGCCGCCGGCTCTGCTCGGCGCGCAGCCCCTCGTAATCGGCCGCCTCCAACACCATCTCCAGCGCTCTCGGATAGTCCCCCACGTCGTAGACGGTCCCCGTCTGCGTCCGGAACGGGAAGGCGTCCGCCGGGACGAGGTTCCGCCTGCGCACCTCGGCGGGGTCCATGCCGATCTCGGCGGCGAAGCAGTCCATCGCCCTCTCGATGGCGGCGGCTGCCTCCGGGCGCCCTGCTCCCCGGTACGAGGTCACGGGAGTGGTATTGGTCACCACCGATCGGGCCTGGAAGCCCACGGTCCCGATGTCGTAGACCCCGCTCAACATGACTTTGGTGAGTGACGGCAGCCACGCCCCGACCCCCGGATAGGCCCCGGCGTCCTGCAGGACCGACAGCCGGTAGGCCAGCACCTTGCCGTCGCGGGTCCCGGCGATCTCGATGTCTTGGACCTGCCCCCGGCCGTGCCCGAGCGCCACCATCGACTCCGAGCGGTCCTCGACCCAGTGCAGGGGTCGGCCCACCCGGTGCGCCAGCCAGGCCACGAGCAAGTCCTCGGGGTAAGGGCTGGCCTTGGCCCCGAAGCCGCCACCCACATCGGGCGCGATGCAGCGCACCATGCCCGGCTCCAGCCCCAGTACCTTGGCCAGGGCGTCACGCATCGCGTGAGGCGCCTGGGTGGACATCCAGAAGGTGACCCTCCCGTCAGGCTCCCAGCGCGCAGCAGAGGCCTGCACTTCAAGCGGACACGGCGCGACCCGCTGGTTGAGCACCCTCTGGCGAAGCACCACCGGGTAGCCCGAGAGGGGCTTGCCAGCGCCGTTGGAGCCGATGTTCCAGCACACGTTGGTCCCCAGCGCGGGCCAGAGGAGCACCTCACGGCGGAGCGCGGCCTCGGGGTCGACGACGGTCGCCAGCGGCTCGTAGTCGACGACGACCGCATCGGCGGCGTCGAAGGCCTGGGCTCGGGTCTCGGCCACCACCGCAGCGATCGGCTCGCCCACGAAACGCACGACGCCCTCAGCCAGCCAGGGTCGGACCATCCCCGGGTGCAGGTTTGGAACCTCGTGCGGCAACGGCGCCAGGTCCACCTCCGCCGAGGTGACCGCGTCGAGCACCCCCGGTGCCGACCGGGCAACGCTCACGTCCACCCCGCGCAGCCGGGCGTGGGCGACGCTGGAGCGCACGTACACCACTGCCGCGGATCCTGGCAGCACCACGTCCTCGACGAAGGTGCCCCCAACGGTGAGAAGCTTGGGGTCCTCCTTGCGAAGGACGCGGTTGCCGAGGAAGCTCATCTCCCGGCAAGGCTATGCGCCGCGAAGCTACGTGGGGACCTCAGTGCCGCTGAGCGGTCGTTGTAGTGGTGGTCGGCAGGACGACGTACGCCTCTTGACCCGGCGACACCAGCCCGTAGTCCCGATGCGCCAGATAGGCGATGTAGGAGTTGGTGTCGAGGGCTTTGGCCTGGGATCGCAGGGACCTATTCTGGGCCTGGAGGCTGCTCAACTGGTGTGAGACGCTCGACAGCCCGGAGCTTTGGCGCAGCCATGTGCCAGTGGGGAAGAGCAGCCCGAAGCCCGCCAGCAGAGCGACGGCGAGCCCAGCCAGGGCCCAGCGCCCTCGCCGGGTCATCTGCGACCCCGAGCCGGCGCTAGGACTGCCCCTCCCCGGTAGGCCGCTCCCTCACCAAGGGCGGCCTCGATGCGCAGCAGCTGGTTGTACTTGGCCACCCGATCCGAGCGGGCCGGGGCCCCGGTCTTGATCTGGCCGGCGTTGGTGGCAACCGCCAGGTCGGCAATCGTGGTGTCCTCCGTCTCGCCAGAGCGGTGGGAGACAACGCTGGCATATCCGGCGCGCTCCGCCACGGCCATGGTGTCGAGGGTCTCGGTGAGCGTACCTATCTGGTTCGGCTTCACCAAGATGGCATTGGCCGCGCCCAACCCGATCCCCCTTTCCAAGCGCACCGTGTTGGTCACGAACACGTCGTCGCCGACCAGCTGGACCCGGTCCCCGAGCTCTTCCGTGAGGCTCACCCAGCCATCCCAGTCGTCCTCGGCCATGCCGTCCTCCACCGAGACGATCGGGTAGGCGGAGCACAGGTGCGCCCACCAGGCCACCATGTCAACGGAGCTGAGCTGGCGGCCCTCTCCAGGCAGCAGGTAGGTGCCGTCACGCCATAGCTCGGTGGCGGCTGGGTCCAGCGCTATGGCGATCTCCTCACCAGGGATCCGCCCGGCAGCTTCTATGGCGACGAGGAGGATGCGGATGGCGTCCTCGTTGGAGGCCAGGTTGGGCGCGAAGCCGCCTTCGTCGCCCACGGCCGTGGCAAGCCCGTCCTTGCGGAGAACCGCCTTGAGTGCGTGGTAAGTCTCTGCCCCCCAGCGCAAGGCCTCCGAGAACGAGGCTGCGCCCACGGGTACGATCATGAACTCCTGCAGGTCCACGTTGTTGTCGGCGTGCGCACCCCCGTTGAGCACGTTCATCATCGGAGTGGGAAGCAGGTGAGAGTTGGGCCCGCCCAGGTAGCGGTAGAGGGGCACCCCGAGCGCGGCGGCGGCGGCCCGGGCCACGGCCAGGGATGCCCCCAGGATCGCGTTTGCGCCCAGGCGGGCTTTGTTCTCGGTGCCGTCCAGCTCGGTGAGGCGGGAGTCGAGAGCGCGCTGGTCCTGGGCGTCCATGCCAGCTATCGCGGCGGCGATCTCCCCGTTCACCGAGGCGACGGCCCCGATCACTCCCCGCCCCGAGTAGCGCTCGCCACCGTCTCGCCGCTCGACTGCCTCGAAGGCTCCCGTGGACGCACCAGAGGGGACGAGGGCGCGACCCTGTGCCCCGCCGTTCAGGGTCACCTCGACCTCGACGGTCGGGCTCCCCCTCGAGTCGAGGACCTCGAGGGCGCTGACGTGTTCGATCCGGTGCAAGCCGGTGTGACTGGTGTGGTTGATGTTGAAGAAGTTACCGCATGTGGGCCGCGCGGGCGCGTACAGGGGTCGAAACGGTCCACGAGGCGAGCGCCTCAGGGACAGAGCAAGTTGAGGTCCACTGCGTTTGCCATCACCTGGTAACCGGCGTCGTTGGGGTGTAGCGGTCCGCCGTAGGCAGGGCGGATCCTCGCCCCGTCGGCCGGGTCGCGGAGCGCCGCGGCGAAGTCCACGACGCCGTCGAAGGCCCCGCTCGTGCGGATCCAGTGGTTCACCGCCCGGCGCGTGGCCTCGCCTCGCGCGCTGTAGAAGCCGGTGTCCCCTTTGAAGCCGGGGATGGTGCCGCCAAGGATCCGCAGGTGATGCGCATGGGCTTGGGCGATGATGTCGCGCATCCCGGAGATCAGGTCGCCAGCCGTGAGCGGGTGGGCACCACCCGGGCCCCGGTTGAGACGAAGGTCGTTGGTGCCTTCGAGGAATATTACCGTCCTCACCCCGGTCTGGGCGGCGACGTCAGCCCCGAAACGATCCTTTGCGCTGGGCCCGAGGGACGACTTGTTCAGGAGCTCGTTGGCGTCGATTCCTGCGTCGAGGACGGCGAGGCGGTGCCCCGCTGGCTCGGTGGCGAGTATCCGGCGAGCCAGGGCGTCTGGCCAAGTGGCCCTGGCGTCGACGGTGGAGTGATAGCCGCTGGTTATGGAGTCGCCGAAGGCGACAACCGAGCCGATCTGGTGCGGGCTGTATACGTCCACGCCGGCAAGCAGGTACCAGGCCGTGATCTCGGTAGGGAACGAGGCGGCGCTCGGCTCGCCGCTGTGGTCGCCCGCCCTCGAAACGTAGCTCGTGATGTAGGCCCCCGGCTCCCAGGTGGTCGGACCGGTTAGGCCTGGCAGGTAGACGCTCACCGCCAGCATGGAAGCGCTGGAGAGCGCCATCGACACCGGGTCGCTCGTTACCTGGCCACCAGGGGGGATCACCGTGAACGGCATGCCGGAGAAGCTGAGCCTGGGGTTGGCCTTCGCATCCACCGCACCCCCTGGCCGGCTCGGACCGGCATGAACGTCGTCCACTATGAGGGGCGAGGAGCCATAGCGGTTGGACAGCCTGACCCGCACCTTTGTGCCACCGAGGCTGACAGGGACATACTCTCTAAGGGTCTGGTTGTGGAACCCCCGCTCCGAGAGGGCGTTGGTGGTGCTGGCTGGGATCTGGCTGGCGCTCCAGGTCCCGACCCAGCCGGCCTTGGAGGCCTGCCCGGCGCACGAGAGGGCAGAGGCACGGGCGGGGGAGGGGTCACCGGCCGCGCTCGGGTGGGGGCTGGCCGGCAGGACGTAGAGGCCGCTCAAGATCCCTCCGAGCACCGCCCCCAGGGTGAGTGTGCCCGTCGTGGCGCTGCTCAGCAGCCACCGCAAGCCCCTCGACAGACCGTGGCCCACGACCCTGCCTCGCTGGATTCGATCGACCCACCGCATCAGGGAATGCACCGTAGTCCGAGGCCCTTCAGCGGCGAAGTCGGACCGGTGGCTTTCTGCGGTGCCGGAATCCGTGGTCGAATGGGACGGTGACCCAAACCCCGCAGCCCCGGCCTGGCCGGTTCATGGTGCGCTCGGTGGAGGCCGTGACGATCCGCGAGGACGCTGTGGACCTGGCAGTGTCCGCGGTCCGGTATTGGCCGCTGGATCCCATTCCTGGGCTGTTGACCACCGAGGACCCGATCACGCAGGGCTTGGAGCTGAGGCTCCCCAACGCTCCCGACATGGGTGCGGGAACAGCCGTTGAGGCCCGCCGGGCAGTCCTGCGCGTGCGGGTGCCCTCCTGGGACGTGTTTCGCCTGACGCTCTGGCCTGGCGAGGCCTGGGGGCCGGCGGCCGACGGCGAAGGCGACGGGATCCTGAGTGCCCCGGATCCGAGGCGCCCCGACGGCTGGCACTTCGAGGTCGAAGAGGACGAGCAATGGGTGACCATCCGCACCAATGCAAAGTCGCTGGCGATCAGGCGGCGCCCGTTCGGTTGGCGCTTGACGGGCACGAAGGACCGGCTGCTCGCGCTCAGCGGAGGTGACCTGCGCCAGGTTGCCGGCTTCGCGCTCGCGCCTGCCATGGCCTTCGGGGACGGGATGGCCTGGTGCAACTTGGAGCTACGCCACGGGGAGACGGTTGTCGGCTTGGGTGAGCACTTCGGCCCCCTCCCCAAGGGCGGCGCCCGGCTGGAGCTGCTGGCCAACGACGCCCTGGGAGCGGGTACCGGCCAGGCCTACAAGTCCGCCCCGGTGTTCCACTCCAGCGCCGGCTACAGCGGGTTCTTGCACACCCCTGGACCGGTTGTCGCCGACGTGGGGGCCCGCTACCCCGGACTTCTGGGGCTCGAGAGCGAGGAGGAGCGGCTGGACTTGTTCTTGCTCGCCGGACCGACACCCAGAGCCCGGCTCGGGGGCCTCGCCCGGCTGATCGGACAAGCCCCGGTGCCTCCAACCTGGGCGTTCGGGGTGTGGATGTCGCGCTGCCGCTACCGAGACCTGGGCGAGCTGAACGAGGCGGCCACCGGGATGCGGGCCCACGGCGTGCCGTGCGACGTCCTGCACCTCGACCCCGACTGGCTGGAGCGGGACTTGCTCAACTGCGACTTCGCCTGGAGCGAGGCCAAGTTCGGCGACCCGGCGGAGCTGATCGCCAAGCTTGCCGCCGACGGCTACCACCTCTCGCTGTGGGAGCTGCCCTACCTGGATCCGTCGTCTCCCCTCCACGCGGAGGCGCAGCGTCTGGGCTACCTGGTGCTCAGCGCCAGCGGCGGCCTGGCCGCAGCTCGGGTGCTCCCACGGGACGGGCGACCGCGGGCCCTGGTGGATTTCTCCAATCCGGCAGCGCGGCAGTGGTGGAAGGGCCTGCACAGCCCGCTGCTGAGACTCGGGGCAGGCGCCTTCACCACCGACTTCGGCGAGGGCCTTCCCGACGACGCGGTGATGGCCGACGGACGCTCGGGTAGGGCTTGGCGGAACCTGTACCCGCTCTGGTACAACCGCACCGTCTCCGAGGCGCTGAGCGAGCACGCGGTCACCGAAGGTGGCGAGCCAGGCCTGGTGTGGGGCCGAAGTGGCTGGGCCGGCTCCCAGCGCTACCCGGCCCAGTGGGGGGGGGACGCCGAGTCGAGCGTGGCGGGGATGGCAGCCACGCTGCGAGCCGGGCTGTCGTGGGCGATGAGCGCTCCGGGGCTGTGGGGCCACGACATTGGGGGATTCTACGGCCCTGGCCCCAGCCCCGAGCTGTACGTGCGCTGGGCGCAGTGGGGCTGCCTGTCGCCGATGGCTCGCTTCCACGGGCTGGGGCCCCGAGAGCCGTGGGAGTACGGAGAGCGGGCGCTGCGCATCGTGACCGAGTTTGCCCGGCTGCGCTACAGGCTCCTGCCGTACCTGCTCAGCATCGCCGGCGAGGCCACCCGCTTTGGCCTTCCCGTGATGCGCCCGATCTGCTTGGAGTACCCAGGCCAGCTGGCGCACTGGTCGGTTGACACCGAGTACCTGCTCGGATCGGACCTGCTGGTGGTGCCGGTCCTCGACGACTCGCCAGGTCCGGTTGCGGTGCGCTGCGTGCTCCCGCCGGGGCACTGGATGGACCTGTCCTCCGGCAGGGACCACCGCGGCCCTGCGGAGATCGTGGTCCAGGCTCCGTTGGAGCGCCTTCCGCTGTTCGTGCGGGCGGGCGCGGTGATACCGATGTGGGAAGCCGAGGTTCCGCACACTGGTGCATATTGCGAAGCAACCTGGACCATGCACTGCTGGGGAGCGCGACCAGGGCCACCTACGGTCATCTACGACGGGGACCACCAGCGGGGCTACATGCTGGAGGCGGGCGCCGCGGCACTGCGCTGCGACGAGGGCCAGCCTAGAGCCAGCGCCGCCGTGCTGCACCTACCCGGCGAGCTGGATCGGCAGCTAGCCCTGGTCCGTGGGGAGGTCTTTGCCTGACGGGGCGACCACCGGACCTGGGCGGGCGTGAACCGACACCGCGTAGTCGCTGGTCTGCGTCCAGGGCTGGCGGTCCCAAGTGGACCAGCGCTCCGACAGCTCCAAGCCAGCCTCGGCGGCCCAGCGGTCGTAGTCGGCGAGCCGCCAGTCGCTGCTCAGCTGGAAGCCGGCAACCAGCACCCCGTCCGGGCTCACCACAGGCGCCAGGTTGGCCAGGACCGCCGCCTGCCGGCCCGGCGCCACGAAGATCATGACGTTGCCAGCGAGCACCACCACGTCGAAGCTCCCGGCGGGCAGGCAGGCAGTTGCAAGGTCCCCCAGGCGCCAGTCCAGCTCCGGCGCCCTCCGGCGTGCAGTGCTCAGCATCTCCGGGTCCACGTCGATGCCGGTCACCGAGATGCCCCTTCTGGCCAGCTCGATTGCCACCCGGCCCGTCCCGCACCCAGCGTCGAGGACCGCCCCGAGGGCCCCGCTCCAACCGGCGGCGCGTCCCGCCACCAGGGGCGTCAGCAGGGCTTCCACCAGGTCCGCCTCGCCATGAACGTCGACGCCCCCGGCCGCCAGCTGGTCGAACCTCGCCTGGTAGGCCGCGCCCCGATCTGCCACCTGGCGAACGCTAGCCCCCAGCGAGCCAGCGTGATCTGGTACTCGGCACCACTCGCGGGGTCGTATCTTGGTGACTCATGCGATGCCGGAGGGTGGTGACGGCTCAGGGCGCCGACGGCAAGTCGGTGGTGGTGAGCGACGAGCACCTCGACGCGATCACCGCGGCAGCTCTGGCCAGCCAGGAGCTCAGCTTGATCTGGGGGACAGACCACCCCTTTCACCTCCCCAGCGCTGGCGGGGCCCCGCTGACCGACGGCTTCTACCCCCCGCCAGGCGGCTTTCGCTTCTGGTGCTTCACCCTCCCGCCAGACACTGACGACATCGACCCGGCCTTGCGCCCCGACGCGGCGGCTCGGGAGCTGGACGAGAAGCTCCCCGGGCTGGCCGATGTGCTCGAGCCGGACAACCCCCGGATGCACACGACCGATACCGTCGACGTCGACCTCGTCGTGTCCGGGGAGGCCTGGCTGGAGCTGGACGACGGCGCGGAGGTGCACTTGCGCGCTGGGGACTGCGTGGTGGTCAACGGCAACCGCCACGCTTGGCGGAACCGCTCGGCCGCGACCGCGGTCATTGCCGTGGCGATAGTGGGGGCGACACGGGCAACTGACGGCTGAGGGCTGAGGGCTGAGGGCGGCGCGGGCGAGTCCCATCTGGGCCAAGCGGTGCAAGAACTGGGGAACCTAATGGAGACACTGTCTACCTTAGGTTCCCCAGTTCTTGCACGGAGACCTGGTCCCTAACGCGGCTCGGTGTCGAGCGCCGGAGGAACCCGCTGGGCACGCGTCGAGGGGACCGAGCCGGTGCGTGCCAGCCAGGCGGATTCCCACGTGGTCATGGCGGCGTCAGCCCCCGCGACCTGGAAAGCCGGCCCGGCCGCTGGGCGAGCCTCACCGACACCCGCTCTCGCACCGTTCGAGCCGACCTCTGCGCGGGCGTCGGCCACTGCGCGGGCGTCGGCGAGCCTATCGGCCCGAGCCGCAGCACGCTGGTCCGACCGCATCCAGGCGAGGACGATGGGGATGCACCCCCCGACCGTGACCAGCTCGGTCGAGACCCACAGCAAGCCGCCGCCAGCGTGGGTGCTGGCCAAGGTGTACATCGACCCGATGGGGTTGTGCTGCATCAGGATCACCACGCCGAGGAAGGTCTCGACGGCCCCCCCGAGCAGCATGTTGGCCAGGTTGGCGCCATAGCCGATCTTCCAGCGGACAACCGGGTCCTTGCCCACCATGGGCCACCAATACAGGCAGCCCCCCAGGAGGAACACCAGGTTCAGCACGTCCATCAAGGGCATGTGGAGCATCGCCGTGTTGATGAGCGGGGTGAGGAAGAAGGCGAACATGAACCCGAAGTAGAGGATCCAGACGCTCAGCGGGTGGGTGAGCACAGCGAAGGGGCCAGAGTTCAGCACCTTGAGCCAGCGGGACTTGTTCTTGCGGCTCACGGTCTGCAGCAGCAGCGTCGAAGGCGCTCCGAGTGCCAGCAGCGCAGGGGCAGCCGCCATCAGGAGCAGGTGCTGGACGATGTGAGCCTCGAAGTAGTAGTTGGTGAAGCTGGCGACCGGTGAGCCGATCGCCAGCTCCACTGCGAACAGGCCCCCCAGGAAGAAGGCCGTGCGGCCCCCCGGCCAGCGCCGCCCCCGAGCCGCGAGCAACCAGTCAGCTCGCAGGTACCAGTAGCCCAGCCCCACAAGCAGCGCAGCCATGCCGATCGTGAAGGGGCTCCACATCCACTGGGTTAGGACGTTGTGAAAGCTGAAGCTGAGCCTTCCCAAGCTCATACCTGGCACGCTGAGGCCTCCTTGTTTCGTCGGTCAGCTCGAGGAGCCGAACTGTATGGGTACATCGATCACCTGGCCCTTAACCCAACGAGTCACCTTCGGGGCGAGGACCCATACGCTGAGCACCGTGTCGTGGGTGACCAGCGCGTCCAACGACCCTGACGGACCCGAGGCTATCGTGGCCGTGCCCGGCGGCGGTGACGGGAGCTGACGCCAGGAGGATTGCGTCCCGGCGACGACAAAGAGTCGGTCAATGCCGGTCTTTCCTGCGAGCAGGACGAAGATCTTGTTGTCGCTCGCGGTGCCGTAAGAGGCGGGCTGCTCGTCGCCACCCAGGACTGGGCCAGCAGCTTCGCTCCAGGCGCTTGCCCCATCGCTGGACCACGCTGCAACAAGGCTCGTCCCGCTGGCGCCGGACACTGCGAGGAGCGCGGAGAGCCCAGTCCTTGGTCTTCCAGCATCGGCGCTCGGGTTGGTCGTCGCCTGAAGTCCGAGCACCTCGACCCGACCCTGCGCGACCGAGCTCGGAAGCAGGGCCCCGGCCAGCCGCCAGGCACCGTGGTCATCGGCAAAGATGCCCACAACGCCCGGCGCGCCGCAGCTGGCCCCGATTACCGGAGTGCTCCCCGCATACGCGACCGCGGTCACCTGGCCGATCCCGCACGCTCGGCCTGAGGGCGAGGAAACGAGCATCGACTCGGCGCTCAGCGTGACCCAGAGCGAGGTGTCGCTGCCTCTCACCACGACCTTGCTGGCTCTGCCAGACCCCACCAGCGCCAAGCTCATGCCGCTGGCGCTGGTGGCGAGGGCGTCAGGGCGCCTGGCAAGGCCTTCGGGAAGCAGGCCGGTGGCCCAAGAGCTCCCGTTGTCGGACGTGGCCAGGAGCGGAGAGAACGTGAGGAGGTTGGACGGCTCCACACCGACCGCGAGGGAGTCTCCTCCAGACGTGGCCAGCACAAGTCCCCCGTTCGTCGCCACGCCAGTGGCCTCGACCTCGTTGGTCCACCGCGACGTCCCCGCATGCCGGAAGAACAGCTGCCAGAAAGTGTTGAGCGGGTCACCCAGGTGGCCCATGGGGACCGTAGCCCAACTCCCGCCAGCGATCTGGAGCGAGGTGGCCAGAGGGGTCCGCAGTGCGGGCGCCGACCCCCGCAGTGCGGGGACCGACCCCCGCAGTGCGGACGATCCGCCATGCCCCCGGGCGGCAGCCTGGGGCTGGCGGTTGCTGGCGGAGCAAGCGGCAAGGATGATGGCACTACAGGCAACGATGCACGGTGCGCCCGCCTTCCGCCATACTGGCGGTCTCCCCCGCGACACTGCCCCGCACTGACCGTGGGCGGCGCTCAACGCAGCGCGCTCTTGATCGCCCCAGCCAGGTTCACCGCAAAGGAGGACCTGGTGGCCTCTGTCGCCGCACCCTGGTCGCTGGAGACGATGTAGCGACTCACCCCGGTCGGGTCGATCACATATGCGATCTCGGTGTGGCTGACCATTGCCCCGCCTGGGGCGTAGCTCGCTACCACCCCATAGGCTCTCCACACAGCTCGGAGCTGGGTGAGGGTGCCGGTCAGGTAGTGCCAGTTGGGCAGGGCTGTCATCCGTTCCTGGCGGTCGAAGGCCAAGAGGTAGTCAGGCGTGATGTAGCGAGGGTTGGCGTCGACAGCGACCATCTCGACCCGGCGGGCATCGGAACCGAGCAGACCGTCCGCGATCCGGAAGTCCTGGGCGATGATCGGACATTCCGAGGTGCACACGGGGTCCAGGAACGTGATGGCTATGGCTTTGCCGTGCAGGCTGGCCAGGGAGACCGTCTGGCCTGTCTGGTCGACAAGGTTGAACGCTGGCGCCGGGTTGTTGGTGGGAGTCGGCGTGTCGCCCATGGCCTGGGCAAGGATCGGGGCAGCATTTGGATTGACGGCTGCCACCGCCATGGGGGCAGCCCCTACAAGCGCGATCGCTATTGCCCCGAGGGCGGCCACCAAGCGGAAGGCATAGGTGGGATCGGTCACGAGACGCTCGCGCCAGCGGGGTCGAGCGGAGGACCCTGGGCCTTCGTCGGCAGCGACTCCCACCGCCACCACCCCCTCGGCTGGCCCCACCTCCGGGGCTGGCGCCGGGACCCTCGTCAGGGCCAGGTACCCGGCGACGAGGACCAGGGCGATGGGGATCATGCTGTTGGGGTCGGTCCCCACACCGCCCAAGAACCCGAGGTCCTCGATCAGTACCCAGTCGGCGAGGCAGGCCACGACGCCTGCAATCACTCCGACGCGCACCAACCGTGGCCGCGCGCTCAGGAGTGCAAGCCCAATCACCACCAGCACGACGACTGCGAACAGGTTCACTCCCCACCCGTGAGCCGCGTCGAACCCGCCGAATGCAGCTACCCACGAGGAGAGCCAGCCCGGCTGGGAGGTCTGGGACATCTGTGCCACCATGGCGGTCAGCGTCCCGGGATTGGCGGCGTGGACCCCCTGGCCCTGCCAGAAGCCCCGGTTTGGCCATGCCTGCAGAACGGCCATCCCTACGAAGAACAGCCCCATCACCCGGCACAAGTTGGCGCCGAGTCGAGGAGACGCCCAGGAGCGCTCGGGTAGGGCGATCAACATGCCAGCGAGGCAATAGAGCAGTGCCGCCCCCGGCGCCCCGAACAACACCGTCAGCCCTGGTGCGAAGATCCCCCCGAAGGTCTCACCGAAGACCCAGACAATGAGCCCCCACCCGACACTAGCGAGCCCCGCGAGACGGGACAGGTCCCCCCGGGGCGCCGCCAGCAGCCACACGCCGATCCCAATCTGGATCCACACCGCCGCCGCGGGGGCGGAGATGGGATGGAAGCTCCACGTGGTGGCCGCGGCGTTGACCAGGTGTTGCACCCACGCAGGAGAGGCTGCCGCGGTCGGCTGGATCACCTGGGTGGTCATGCCCAGGGGCATCGCAGCCTGGCCCTGCAGGATCCCGTCGAAGATCCAGATCAGGCCGAACGAGACACGCAGTAGACGCCTCGCGACGGGTTCCGGTCGCACGGGCCCTCGCTGACTCGCCGCCCCCCGCGCGCGGCGCAGCTGCACGCTTCGCAGGATGTTCCAAGCCACAGCCAACAGGACGAGGATCACCAGGACCGCGAGGCCTCCCCGCAACAATGCACCATGAAAGGCCGAGACGATCAGCGGGTTGTTGGCCTTGAGCCCGGTGCCCATGCCCGGCATCGCTAGTTGGCCTCTCCGCAGCGCCCGCAGCGCCCACGGGGCCCGCAGCGCCCGCAGCGCGGCACGGCCAGCAACATTGGCTCAGCTGGCCTGGCTGGAGCACATGTCGCAACCGCAGGCACAGCGCGAGCAACCGTAGCCGTACGGCCCGCACACACAAGTGGCGCACCCGCACCCACAACCCAGCGGCACGCCCGTTCCGAGCACGGCCTCGATCAGCTCGGGCGGCGGCTGGTGCGCCGACCGAGCCACCCGCAGACGCATCCGACGCGCCAGGGAGTGCGCCATCTCACGCCATTCCGCGCACGCTGGGCATTGCTCGACGTGACCTTCCAGGATCTCTGCCGACATGCTGGGGCACTCCTGGTCAAGCAAAGCCGAGATCTCTTCACGAGCCTGATCGCAGTTCATCGACCTACTAGTCGCTCCTGGTGGTCGCAAAGTTCCGGGCGCCCGAGTGAATGGATGCCGAGACGAGGTGCCCGTTAGGTTCACCACCGTGGACCAGCTCAGCGCCCTTGCCCAGGCCGCCGCCGGGGGGGACCGTGCGGCCATGGCGGGCTTCCTAACCGCCGCCTACGAGCCGGTCTGGCGCCTGTGCGCGGCGGTGGTGGATGCACAGAGCGCGGACGACCTGGCCCAGGAAAGTTTCGTGCGAGCGCTTGGCGCAATCGCTGGCTTCCGGGGCGAGTCGTCCGCGCGCACCTGGATCCTGTCCATCGCCAGGCACACCTGCATGGACGAGCTGCGCTCGCGCGTCCGACGACGGGACCGGGACAGCTCAGTGATGCGCGCTCAGGGCCAACCTGAGCCCCCGAGCCCCGACCCCGCCGAGCAGGTGGCACTGGAGAGCCTGGTCAGAACGCTGGAGACCGACCAGCGACTGGCGTTCGTCCTGACCCAGGTGGTTGGGCTGTCCTACGAAGAGGCTGCCAAAGTGTGTGGATGCCCGATCGGCACCATCCGCTCACGCGTGGCCCGCGCCAGGACAACCCTGATCGCCAGCCTCGACGCAACTGAGGTGCCCCCGAAGCGAAGAGCGCGCTCAGCGAGGCCAGAACCAAACGACCAGTGACCCAGCTTCGGCGTCGTCCGCTGCTCCGGCTCAGCCTGGCTCGCCCCGCCCACCCAGTCGCCTTCGCCAATACACAGCCTGGGCGTCACAGGGCGAGACCTGGACGTAGGGCTCCGCCGTGCGCCTGGCTCTCAGGTAGCTGACGTCGACGGCGTGCGTGCGCCACGACGGCGACGGAGCACGCCAAACGCGATGCCAAGGACCAACAGCACGGCGAGGACAGCCAGGACGTAGGTGGCGTCGTGGAACCCGTGGGCCACCCCGTGCCACTGGCTCCCGATCTCGTAGCCAGCCACACCGAGCGCGGCGGTCCAGGGTATGCAGCCCGCCAGGGTGAACAGGGTGAAACGCCCCGGCGCCATGCGAGCGACCCCGGCCGGCAGCGAGATGAAGGTGCGGACCACGGGAAGCATCCGGCCGAAGAACACGGCTCCTTCCCCATGACGCTCGAACCAGCGTTCGGACCGGTCCAGCTCGGCCTCGGAGAGGAACACGAAACGCCCCCAGCGCTGGAGGGCCGGGCGGCCTCCTGCCCAACCCACCGCCCAGGCGATAAGGCTCCCGACCACGTTGCCGGCGATGCCCAGGACGATGACCCCCACCAGGTTGAGGCGCCCGTCGAAGGCGAGCACCCCGGCGAACAGCATGATCACCTCCGAGGGGAAGGGGACACAGGCCGACTCGGCCACCATGAGCAAGAACACGATCGCGTAGCCACCCGAGCTGATCCAATGCTGCATGCGGCCAATGGTACGCCAGTGGTGGCCAGCCGAGGGGTCACTCGCTGAGAGTGGCTTTCAGGAGCCGCCCCGGCCCAGCGCCCTGGCGACCTCGGCTACCACTGGGTCCGCCATTACCTGCTCCAGGGTGGCAGGGAGGGCCAGGCACCAGTTGGGACGAACCTCGGCGGTGGTGCCCGGGATGTTCGGGCGGCGCTCCACCCCGAGGGCGTCGTCGAGGGTTGCCGCCACGATCATCGAGGGCGCCTCGGCGAGGAGCCGGTGGACGGCCCCGATGACCTCGGCCATCGGCGCGCCAGGGTTGAGCCCGGCCCACTCCGCAACCCTGTCCCGGGTCCTCGCCGCCGCCGGGCCATCGGGATCCAAGCCCAGCCCCCGCTGCTCGGCCACGTCGGCCCCGCTCCAGCACCCCGCCACCGTCGGGAGGTCATGGGTGGTCACCGCGGCCATCGACTGAGCGGGCCAGGCAGGCCCCGGCGGCTCCGGCTCGAACCAGACCAGCCTGTACGACAGCACTCCCCGCTCGGCCAGCTCGGCCCGGACCGAGGGCTCCACGGTCCCCAGGTCCTCCCCCACCACGTACGCGCCGGCCCGGGTGCTCTCCACGGCCAGGATGTCCAGCAGGTCGGAGGCCGGGTAGCGGACATAGGCGCCTTCGGAAGGCTCTGCGCCGGGCGGTATCCACCACAGCCTGAACAACCCCATCACGTGGTCGATCCTCACGCCTCTGGCGCGGCGCAGGGCGGCCCGCAACGTCGCCACGAAGGGCTCGAAGCCCGCCGCTCGCAGCCTCCACGGGATGAGGGGGGGAAGCCCCCAGTCCTGGCCGTCGGGGTTGAAGGCATCGGGCGGGGCACCCACCCGCGTCCCCAGGGCAAAGCAGTCCTGCCACATCCAAGCGTCCGCTCCGTCGGGGTCCACCCCCACGGCGAGGTCCGTCACCAGGTCGAGGTGCCCCCCTGCGGCGGCGAGCTGGAGGTCGAGGAGCCACTGCAGCCACATGTGGAAGCGGAGGCGGTCTTGCGGGACGGCCGGGACGCCGGGCGCCGATGGGTGGCGCACCTCCTCCGGCCACCTCGGCCAGGGGCCCCGGTTGGTCTCGGACAGGGCGGCGAAACAGGCGTAAGTGGACAGTGAGGGTGCCGCGCACCGAGCATATTCCTCGAAATTTGGACCACCCCGCGTCTGGTCCCATACCCACTCCAGACCCGCGCTCTTCAGCTGCCAGACCTGTTTGCGGTCCACGAGGGGCGCGGAGTTGAGCTGGTCGGCCTCGCTGCGGAGCGCCGGTAGCGCCGGGTGGCCGCCAATGCCGGGCACCTGGGCCATGTCCAGGTAGGAGGGGTCGTAGGCGCATCGGCTGCTCGGGTAGTAAGGGCTCGCCTCGGCGTCGCCCGAGCGGGGCGCGTGAAGCGGGTTCACCATCGCTGTCCCAGCCCCCGTTCCCGCTGCCCACGCAGTGAGGCGGGCCAGGTCGCCCAAGTCGCCCATCCCCCAGCTTGCCGCAGAGCGCAGGGCGTAGAGCTGGACCGCCCAGCCCCACGAGCGGGTGGCGCTCGGGGGGGGGCAGCGCCCCGGGCTCACGATCAGGCGGACCTGGCGGGAGTCGTGGCGGAGCTGGTGGTATCCGAGGGGGAGGTTCGGTGGCAGGGGCCCCCGGCCGGCGAGGGTCTCGCCGGACTCGCACTCGAGCTCCCAGGCGCCGTCGATCTTGACCTGCCGGCCGGTCCTCACCACCCGGACCGGGTTGGCGTCCGGCGGCCGCTCGGAGGTGGCGCCCATTGCCTCCTCCAGCGCCGCCCGGGTGTCAGGCGAGGTGTCGTGCCACTCGCCGTGCACGTCCCGGTAGCCAGGTTCGATGCCCCACGATGCTGCTCCTATAGGGCGAGGCTATCGTGGGGGGATGGCCTGGCGAGTCAGGACCGCGGACGGCGTGGAGATTGCCGTCGGGGTGCTGGGGGGGCCTTCGGGTGGCGGCGCTGAAGCTGAGCGGCCGGTGGTCGTGATGGCGCACGCGACTGGGTTTTGCGGGGACGTGCTGGGACCGGTGGCTGCGGCGCTGACCCCGGAGTACGAGTGCGTGGGCTTCGACGCCCGCGGCCACGGGCGCTCCGGCCTGCCCCCCGAGCACCCCGGGGGATGGCAGCGCTGGGACTGGCACGGCTTTGGGCTGGACGTGTTGGCGGTGGTCGACTGGGTGGCGAACCGGGGCGCCCCTGGCCCTGGCACGGCGGACCGGCGGGGCGGCCCTGGCCCCGCGAGCCACGAGGGCGGCCCTGGCACGGCGAGCCAGCGGGGCGGCCCTGGCACGGCGGACCGGCGGGGCGGCCCTGGCACCCACGGCTTCGGGCACTCCTGCGGGGCGGCTGCCCTGCTGCTGGCCGAGATCGCCCGGCCGGGCACCTTCGCTGCGATCTACACCTTCGAGCCGGTTGTGTTCCGCCCGCCGCCCGCGGGGGTGCTGGAGGTGGCCTCCCCGCTAGCGGACATGACCCGGCGGCGGCGCGAGGTGTTCGAGTCGGCTGCAGAGGCGTATGCCAACTTCGCCAGCAAGGGCCCTTTCTCGGCGTTCGACCCCGCGGTGCTGGCGGCTTACGTGGACTGTGGCTTCGAGCACGTTGCCGGCGGCGGGGTGAGGCTGGCCTGCCGGCGAGAGCACGAGGCGTTCATCTACGAGGCCGGACTGGCCCACGACGCCTGGGACCACCTCGGAGAGATTGCGTGCCCGGTGACCGTGGCCTACGGGCAGCGCTCCGACTTCATGGGGGAGGACGACGCCACAGCGCTGGCGTCGCGGATCCCGCACGGGCGGGTCGTGGAGGTGGGAGGGGTCGGCCATTTCGGGCCGATGGAACGCCCCGGCGAGGTCGCCACCTCGGTGCTGGCTGCCTTCGGGTCTGGGGTCGGGGCTGGCTTCGGAGCCGGGGTCGGAGCTGGAGTCGAGCCCGATGCCGGCTCGGTCCGCGATCTTGACACACCCCTGTCGTAGGATCGACACCGTGAGCTTCCCGCTGCCAACGGCACTGTCGCCTTCCAAGGTCGGCTCGTTCAACGACTGCGCGCTCGCCTTTCGCTTCTCGGCCATCGACCACCTGCCCGAGCCGCCCTCGCTCCCCGCGGTCAAGGGGACGCTGGTGCACCGGGCGCTGGAGAAGCTGTTCTGGGACGTGCCCCCCGGCTCGCGCAGCGCTGCCGCGGGCCAGGACTGCCTTGCCCAAGCGTGGGAGGAGGTCATCCAGGGCTCCGAGTGGGCTGGGTTGGGCCTCGACGAGGTGGGGGCCGAGGAGATGCTGGCCGATGCCGGGGCCCTCGTCGAGCAGTACTTCACCATGGAGGACCCCGACGCGGTCAGGGCCATCGGCACGGAGCTGTGGGTGGAGGGCCGGCTCGGCTCGCTGGCGTTGCGGGGCATCATCGACCGCCTGGACCTCGACGACGACGGACGCCTTGTGGTCACGGACTACAAGACTGGCAAGGTGCCAGGCATGGCGCAGGAGCAGGCCCGCTTGAGGGGGGTGCATTTCTACTCGTTCCTCTGTGAGCAGGCGCTGGGGGTGCGCCCGGCGAAGGTCCAGCTCCTCTACCTGCGCGACGCAGTGATGATCTCCACCGAGCCCTCCGAGCAGTCCACCCGGGGCATGGTCACGCGCACCAGGGCGGTGTGGGCCGCCGTCGAGCGGGCCTGCGAGCACGAGGACTTCCGGCCCAGGCCGTCGGCGCTGTGCGACTGGTGCTCGTTGCAATCCTGGTGTCCGGCCTTCGGTGGCGACCCCAGCCTGGCCAGGGCGGACGCGGCAGCCGGGGCTGGCGGGGCCGGGGCGGACGGGGCTGGCGGGGCTGGGGCTGGCGGGGCCGGGGCCGGTGTTGGCGGTGGGGCCGGTGTTGGCGGTGGGGCCGGGGC
>JBOGGU010000075.1:0-37535 GCA_050744085.1 Acidimicrobiales bacterium | reverse complement strand
TGCTCGGGGTCTCCACAGCCAGGGTGTTGGTTGTCGTTGTCATGTGCTCTTCCTCCTCTCGCCCTCCAGTGATCTGCCAGGTAGATCCCGGCACCCCTCATTGTGTCACGTAGGGATGACGGGGCGGTGGGCCGAGTTGTTGGACCGGAACGCCAGCGCCCCGAGGAGCTTGATCAGGCCCCGCCGGTAGTGGTTCGTGTACGACGCCTTGAACACCAGGCGTTTGCTGCGCTGATACTCGGTGCCGCTGGAGCGGTACTCGGCGACCAGGTCGGCCAGCACCGCCTCGCCGCCGGCGGCAGGGTAGACGACGTCGCGGACCGTGCCGTCGGGGCTCTCCAGGGAGGCCTCGGCGATGTGGGGTAGCACGGTGTCCTTGCCCGTGACCCGGCGGAGGTTCCTGACGAACTCCTCGACCACCTTCTTGTCGGCGTGGGCGTCGATGCGATGCACGGTGGCGATGAGCAGCCCGACCAGGGCGTCGGTGATCTCGCGTTCACGTTCGGACAGCAAGGCCGACAGGAGCGCCAACCTGGTGGGCTGGGGATGATCGCGCAGGTGGCTGGGCGACTCGACCGCGGCCCGCGACCGCCAGCCGCTGACCACCTTGGGCGCCACGTCTGCGAACAGGCCCGGCGGCAGGCCCACGGCCCCCACGGCACTGAGCTTGGCGATCTCGGCCATCATGGAGTCGAGGCTGACGCTGCCCGGGTCGGTCTTGATCGT
This sequence comes from Acidimicrobiales bacterium, assembly GCA_050744085.1. Lineage (GTDB taxonomy): Bacteria > Actinomycetota > Acidimicrobiia > Acidimicrobiales > JAJPHD01 > JAVKSL01. Next base: position 36,809 of record JBOGGU010000075.1, on the reverse strand, counting down.
GGCCAGCACGTCACGGCTTTTGTCGTCGGGCTCGTCGTCGACCGCGACCAGCGCTTCCAGGCGGGCCCCGACGTCGGCGTCGAGATGCCCTGCCACCCGGGCGAGCATCGCCTGCTCGGAATGGTACACCGCGGAACGTGCGATCTCGGTGACCCGCCCGGCCGTCGGCGGCTCTACGAGCTCGACCCGGCACCGGGCCACGAGGGCCTCGCTGACCCGGTCCTCCCGCCGCTCGGACTCGGCCACGTGCCGGGACAGCCAGTCGGTGAGCTTGTCGGCGTCGGCGACACTGCACTCCCGGAAACCCGTGTAGCGGCGGACCTCGGCGCGATGCCGCTGAGCCGTGCGGCCGGCCAGGTCGTAGGACGAGAAACCGCTTGCCGCGACACCCACCTGGCGTGCCACGTGGTCCACCGCGTCGTCGGGCAGCTCGTGGCGTCCCCTGGGGAAGCGCCCACGCCACAACAGGAACTTCAGAGCCAGAGCGAAGCCGAGCCGGGTCGACCCGGCCTTGTTCCGGAGCAGGTCCAGTTCGTCGCCGACGAGGGTGAAGTGGTCGACCACGTCATCGAGGCCCAGCGTCCGGCCCACGGGACCTCCCTCCTGCGCGACACGGGTGATGTGACAGGGAATACGATATTCCCTGTCACATGACCGCTGCCCGATTGTGCCATCACCGCTTGCCACCACGGGCATCACGGTCCGACTGCCTGCCCCGGCGTAGTGTCAAGGTGACACATCTGCCCGGCTCTAGTCCAGGACCTGTGAGGCGTGATGAAGCACTCCGGTATCGAGAGGATCCAGGTACGAGCGCATGGTCGTCGCCGGATCAGAGCGGCCGAGGACCGCTTCGTGTTGGCGTTCGAATAAGCGAAGCGTGAACGCGTGAACTCGTGAATCAGATCCCGAACACGAGAAGCATCGTAATGCTCTAAACGAGTATGAAGGTTAGTTCTGCTGTATCTTGATCTCGATGTCGACGCCGGCCGGCAGCTCGATTCGCTGGAGCGAGTCCACCGTCTTGGGGGTGTGCTCGACGATGTCGAGCAGGCGCTTGTGGACCCGCATCTCGAAGTGCTCCCGGCTGTCCTTGTACTTGTGGGGTGAGCGGATCACCGTGTAGCGGTTTTTTTCGGTGGGCAGGGGCACCGGGCCGCGGACCTTGGCCTGTGTGCGCAGGACCGTCTCCACGATCTTCTTGGTCGACTGGTCGATGATCTCGTGGTCGTACGCCTTCAAACGGATGCGGATCCGCTGCTTGTTGCCACCGTTGGTCATGCGCTCGGACGCCTCGGCTACTTGAGGATCTTGGTGACGCTGCCGGCGCCGACGGTGCGGCCCCCCTCGCGGATGGCGAAGCGCAGGCCCTCGTCCATGGCGATGGGCTTGCCCAGCTCCACGGTCATGGTGGTGTTGTCGCCGGGCATCACCATCTCGGTGCCCTCGGCCAGGGTGATCGAGCCGGTCACGTCGGTGGTCCGGAAGTAGAACTGGGGCCGGTAGTTGTTGAAGAACGGCTTGTGACGCCCGCCCTCCTTCTTGGTCAGCACGTACACCGCGGCCTCGAACGCCCTATGGGGAGTAATAGAGCCCGGCTTGCACAAGACCTGTCCCCGCTCGACATCGTCCTTTTTCGTGCCCCGCAGCAGGGCGCCGATGTTGTCTCCGGCCCGCCCCTGGTCGAGCTGCTTGTTGAAGATCTCCACCGAGGTGCACACGGTGGCCTGGGTGGGTCGCAGCCCCACCAGCTCGACCGGGTCGCCAGGCTTGATGGTGCCCTGCTCGACCCTGCCGGTCACCACCGTGCCACGACCCTGGATGGTGTACACGTCCTCTATGGACATCAGGAACGGCTTGTCCACCTCGCGCGTTGGCTCGGGGATGTAGTCGTCCACCGCGTTCATCAGCTCGAGGACCTGGGCCTCGGCCGCCTCGTCGCCGTCCAGCGCCTTGAGGGCGCTGACCCGGATGACCGGGGTGTCGTCGCCGGGGAACTCGTACTCGTCGAGGAGCTCGCGCACCTCCAGCTCGACCAGGTCCAACAGCTCCTCGTCGTCGACCATGTCCGCCTTGTTGAGGGCCACCACGATGTACGGCACCCCCACCTGGCGGGCCAGCAGGACGTGCTCACGGGTCTGGGGCATGGGCCCGTCGGCCGCGGACACGACCAGGATCGCCCCGTCCACCTGGGCGGCGCCGGTGATCATGTTCTTGATGTAGTCGGCATGTCCCGGCATGTCCACGTGGGCGTAGTGGCGCTTGTCGGTCTCGTACTCGACATGGGTGATCGAGATGGTGATCCCCCTGGCCTTCTCCTCCGGCGCCTTGTCGATGCTGGCGAAGTCCCTCACCGCCACGTTGGGGTTGTGCTCGTGGAGGGTCTTGGTGATCGCCGCAGTCAGCGTGGTCTTGCCGTGGTCGATGTGGCCCATCGTGCCCACGTTGATGTGTGGCTTCGTTCGCTCGAACTTGCGCTTGCCCATTGGGGATACCGCTCCTGTGCTCAGATTGACGAAAAAAAAGGACTACTCGCCACGTACCCGGGCCACGATCTCTTTGGCTATGGCGTCGGGGACCTCGGAGTACGCGTGGAACTGCATGCTGAAGGTTGCCCTGCCCTGGCTCCTCGAGCGCAGGTCAGTAGCGTAGCCGAACATGTCGGAGAGCGGGACGTAGGCCTTGATGACCTGGGCGTTCCCGCGCTGGTCCACACCCTCGACCCTTCCCCGCCGGGAGGACAGGTCCCCGATCACGTCGCCCATGTACTCCTCCGGAGTCACCACCTCGACACCCATGATCGGCTCCAGCAGGACCGGGCGGGCCAGTCGGGCAGCCTTCTTGACGCAGATGGAGCCGGCTATGCGGAACGCCATCTCCGAGCTGTCCACCTCGTGGTAGGAGCCGTAGGTTAGGGTGACGCGCACGTCGACCATCGGGTAGCCGGCCAGCACGCCTGAGGTGAGGGCCTCCTGGATGCCGGCGTCGATGGAGGGTATGTACTCCTTGGGGATGACCCCGCCGGTGATCTTGTCCACGAACTCGTATCCCCCGCCGGGGCCGGTCGGCTCCAGGCTGATGACCACGTGGCCGTACTGGCCCCGCCCGCCGGTCTGGCGGACGTAGCGCTCCTCGACCTTGGTCACCGCCTGGCGGATGGTCTCCCGGTAGGCGACCTGGGGCTTGCCCACGTCCGCGTTCACCTTGAACTCGCGCAGCATCCGGTCCACCAGAACCTCCAGGTGCAGCTCGCCCATGCCCGAGATCACCGTCTGGCCGGTCTCCTCGTCGGTATGCACCCTGAAGGTCGGGTCCTCCTCCGACAGGGCGTAGAGCGCCCTGCCCAGCTTGTCCTGGTCGCCCTTGGTGCGCGGCTCGACCGCCACGTGGATCACCGGCTCGGGGAAGTCCAGGTTCTCCAGCACAACCGGGGCTGACGGATCGCACAGGGTGTCGCCGGTGGTGGTGATCTTGAGGCCCACCGCGGCGACTATCTCCCCCGAGTAGACCGCGTCTTTGTCCTCCCGGTGGTTGGCGTGCATCTGCAGGATGCGCCCCACGCGCTCCTTGCGGTCCTTGGTGGAGTTGAGCACCGAGGAGCCCTTCTCCAGCGTCCCGGAGTAGACCCGGAAGTAGGTCAGCTTGCCCACGTAGGGGTCGCTCATGATCTTGAAGGCGAGGGCGGAGAACGGCGCCAGGTCGTCCGCGGGGCGCTCCAGCTTCTCGATACCCTTCTGGTCGGTGCCCACGGTCGGCGGCACGTCGAGGGGGCTGGGCAGGAAGTCGCACACTGCGTCCAACAACGGCTGGACACCCTTGTTCTTGAAGGCCGAGCCGCACAGCACCGGCACGAAGTGGCCGTCGATGGTGCCCCGGCGCAACGCCCTGCGCAGGTCGTCCGCGGTGACCTCCTCGTCGGAGACATAGCGCTCCATGATGTTGTCGTCGAAGTTGGAGGTCACGTCGATCAGTGCCTGGCGCGCGAGGCCGGCTCCCTCGGCGAGGTCGGCGGGGATGTCCTCGATGGTCCAGCTCTCGCCCATCCCCTCCTCCCAGAGCAGGGCCTTCATCCCGAGCAGGTCGATGCAGCCCCTGAAGCCCCCCTCGACCCCGACTGGGACCTGCACCACCGCGGGGGTGGCGTCCAGGCGGTCGCGGATCATGGCCACGGTGCGGTCGAAGTCGGCTCCTACGCGGTCCATCTTGTTCACGAAGCAGATGCGCGGGACGTGGTACTTGTCGGCCTGGCGCCACACGGTCTCGGTCTGGGGCTCGACCCCGGCTACCGCGTCGAACACGGCCACAGCCCCGTCGAGCACCCGCAGCGAGCGCTCGACCTCGACGGTGAAGTCCACGTGGCCGGGGGTGTCGATGAGGTTGATCCACATGTCGCGCCAGCGACAGGTCGTTGCGGCGGAGGTGATGGTGATGCCCCGCTCCTGCTCCTGGATCATCCAGTCCATGGTGGCGGCGCCCTCGTGGACCTCGCCCATCTTGTAGTTCTTGCCGGTGTAGTACAGGATCCGCTCGGTCGTCGTGGTCTTGCCCGCGTCGATGTGCGCCATGATCCCGATGTTGCGGGTCCTGGCGAGGGGGAACTCCCGGATGAGGGGGCTGGTCACCACCGGTAGTGGGCGAAGGCCTTGTTGGACTCCGCCATCTTGTGAAGGTCCTCTTTGCGCTTGACCGAAGCCCCCACGTTGTTCGAGGCATCCATCAGCTCGGCCGCGAGGCGCTGGGCCATGGTCTTCTCGCGGCGCTGGCGGGCGTAGCCGACCAGCCAGCGGATCGACAGGGTCCCGGCGCGACGGGGCCTCACGTCGACGGGCACCTGGTAGGTGGCCCCGCCGACCCGGCGGCTGCGGACCTCCAGCTCGGGACGGGTGTTGTCCACGGCGCGCTTGAGCACTGCCATCGCCTCGCCGCCCGAGCGCTCCTTGACTAGGTCCAGGGCGTCGTAGACGATGCGCTCGGCCAGCGTCCTCTTGCCGCGCGACAGCACCTTGTTCACCAGCTGGGTGACCAGGACCGAGCGGTACACCGGGTCGGGCATCAGCTCGCGACGCTCTGCGGGCCCTTTGCGGGGCATCTCAGGCGTCTCGCTTGGTGCCGTAGCGGCTACGGGCCTGCTTGCGGTCCCTGACCCCCGACGCGTCCAGGGTGCCCCGCACGATCTTGTAGCGCACGCCGGGAAGGTCCTTGACCCGCCCGCCGCGAACCAGGACGATCGAGTGCTCCTGGAGGTTGTGCCCGACCCCGGGGATGTATGCGGTGACCTCCACGCCGCTGGTGAGGCGCACGCGGGCCACCTTGCGCAGGGCGGAGTTGGGCTTCTTGGGCGTGTTGGTGTAGACCCGGGTGCACACGCCGCGCCGCTGGGGCGCGCCGCGCAGCGCAGGCGTCTTGGTCTTGGTCGACTTGGATTCTCGCCCCTTGCGGACGAGCTGAGAGATCGTGGGCACAGACCTACCTTGACTGGGGGGACCACCGACGGGAGAGGGCACTGACGGCGCGGAGCACCGAGCAATATTCCTAAAGGATAGCGGGGGAGGGCGCCGAGCCGCCACAGGTTTGCGAGCGGAGCGCCACGGTTGGCGCCCCTAGCCTGGTCGTTGGCATGTCTGGCACCAAGCATAGCCTCGGCGCGCTGGCGCTGCTCGGCTCGTTGGCCTTGGCGCTGGCGTCCTGCGGGGCCGCAGTCCAGGTCCACGCCGATCCCCCGACCGATCCGCCGGCCGTCCCCGCCGCGAGCCCGACGACCGTCCCGGCAGTCCGGGCAACGGCGCCGACCACGGGCGGGACCACGAAGCCGGCTTCCCGCCCGGCCGGCCGCCTGGGCGCGCCGTTGCCGGTCCCGGCTGCGCTGGCGTCCTTCGGCGGCGCGGGCGGCGGCGCGCAGGCTGCGTGGCGGCCCGCCGGGCGCCTGGTCGGGGGGAAGCCCGCGGTATACGAGACCAGCCTGGTCCCGCCGGGGGGCACCCAGCCAGCGGGCATCGCCTGGATGGACACCCACCGGCTTGCCGCCCGTCTCTACTCCGGCTCCGGGAGCCCCGGCGGGGGCCCGTACCGCTACAGCGCTCCAGTCGCCCCGGCCCAGGCGGCCTCGCTGGTGGCGGCGTTCAACGGGGGGTTCAAGATGAGCGACTCCCCCGGCGGCTACTACACCGAGGGCCACGTGGTGGCCCCGCTGGTGACGGGGGCGGCCTCGCTGGTCATCTACGCTGGCGGGCGCGTCGACATCGGCAGCTGGGGCAGCGACGTGACGATGACCCCGAGCGTGGTCAGCGTCCGCCAGAACCTGGTCCCCCTCGTCGCCGGCGGCGGCCCCACCGCCCAGGCTCAGAGCACCGACTGGCAGGCGTGGGGCTCGACGTGTGGCGCCTCGTCGTGTGCGGCCTCGGTCCCCGGCATCGAGCACCAGTGGCGATCCGGCCTCGGCGTCACCGCCAACGGCGCCCTGGTGTACGCCGGTGGGCCGGCGCTCGACCCCCTCCAGGTGGCCCAGCTCCTGGTGCGAGCGGGCGTCGTGCGCGGCATGGAACTGGACATCAATCCCTACTGGACGGTCTTCGCCACCTACGCCCCCGCGGCCGGCGGCCTCGCGTCGGCCTCCAACGGGAGCCGGCTGGGCTCCGGCACCGTCCAAGGCCCCGCCACGTTCTTCGAGTCGTCTTGGGCCCGCGACTTCGTCACCGTGTCGGCCCGCACGCCTCAGATGGCCTCGGCGCGCTGACCGCCCCTGGTGGCGTTCCTGGCGAGCCGCAGGGCGGCCGCGAGCTCGCCCACCACCCGCCCGGGGCTGCCCACCACGTCACGCCAGCCGAAGCGGAGCACGGTCCAGCCCGGCCGGGCGAGGACGATGGCGTTCTGGCGCCTCATGTCACTTCGGTAGCCAGCCGGTGTGCCGTGCCAGGGGAAGCCGTCCAGCTCCACCAGGACCCTCCGGTCTGGCCAGGCGAAGTCGACCCTGGCGGTCCGACCTGCCCCGATGGCCACGCTTGCCTGGCGGGCAGGATCCGGGATGCGGGCCCGCCGGCACAGCTGGACGAAACGGGTCTCGAGCTCGCTGCCGGTCGGAGGCAAGCACAGCCGGGCCGCCAGTACCCGGCGCAGCGAGGCGGTTCCCGGCTTGCCCCGGCCCCCCACCGCCTCCAGCCGGCGGTGAAGGAGCTGGAGGGACGTCCTGTTGGCCCGCAAAGCGCTCTCCAGAGCCGATTCGACCACCTCCGGGTCGACCACCGCCCCGAGGTCGATCAGGGTCCTGGTCACCGTCGTGACCGGGAAGCCGTCGGTGCGGTCCCGGTCCGTGCGGTCGACGGGGGCGCTGCGATGGACCACCACGCCAGGCAAGTTGCGATGGTTGCCAGCTGTGGCGACCGTGACCTCCACCAGCTCGCTATACACCCCGTCCAGACCGTGCAGCCGCGCCGCCGCCCGGTGCGAAGCGAGGGCGCCCGGGCCGCCGACGAGCACGGCAGCCATCAGGTCCTGCCTCCAGGAGGTGGGGTACGCCGTGAGGCGGTAGAGGCTGCCCCTGACCCTGGTCCAGTGCCCCGAACGTGCGAGCTGGTGGGTCGGGACCTGGCGTTCCCGGGCTTGGCTCGCGAGGAGCAGGCCATGCTGTCTCAGAGCCAGGGCCTCGATGCGAACTTTGGGCAATGGCGAACGCTCAGTGTCGTCCATTGCCCTAAGTTCAGCACGAGGGTGTGACACATGGCGTGAGTGGGCACGGCGGCCCGGCGCCACCGGGCACTATTTCGCAAACGAAACCCCTTAGGAGGCGTCCTCCTCCTCGGGCCACTCGGGAGCAGGCTCCACAGAGACCGAGCCGTTGCCGGTGTCGCCACCGCTGCTGCTGCCCACGTCGCGCAGCCAGGCGGCCAGGTCCTCGGTCTCACCCTCCAGCTCTGAGGACCAGAACTTGAGGTGCTCGGCCTCGGGGGCGTCCACCAGCACGTCTCGGTAGGAGGTCATGCCGGTACCTGCGGGGATCAGCTTGCCGATGATGATGTTCTCCTTGAGGCCGTAAAGGCGGTCCGAGCGGCCCTCGATGGCCGCCTCGGTGAGCACCCTGGTGGTCTCCTGGAACGACGCCGCCGACAGCCAGGAGTCGGTGGCGAGCGACGCCTTGGTGATCCCCATCAGCTCGGGACGGCCCTCGGCGGGGCGCTTGCCGGCGGTCACCAGCTCCCGGTTGGACTCGGCGTAGTAGCGGCTGTCCACCCGCTCGCCGGGGAGGAACTCCGAGTCGCCCGGCTCGGCGACCGAGACCCTCCGCAGCATCTGGCGCACGATCAGCTCGATGTGCTTGTCGTGGATGGAGACCCCCTGGTCGCGGTAGACCTTCTGGACCTCGCCCACCAGGTACTGCTGGGTCTCGCGGATCCCCTTGATGTCCAGCAGCTCCTTGGGGTCCTTGGGGCCTTCGACCAGCGGATCCCCGGCTTCGACCTCGGCTCCGTCGGCCACCTCGAGGTGTGCCCGGGGGGAGATCAGGTAGGACTCCTCCTCCCCGTCGTCCGAGGCGATGGTCACCCGGCGCCCGGTCTCGTCGTCGGAGACCCTGACCACCCCGGAGGCCCGGGCCAGCAGGGCGGCCCCCTTGGGGGTGCGGGCCTCGAACAGCTCCACGACCCGGGGAAGGCCGTGGGTGATATCCTCCCCCGCTATCCCACCGGTGTGGAAGGTCCGCATGGTGAGCTGCGTGCCGGGCTCGCCGATGGACTGCGCGGCGATCACCCCGACCGCCTCGCCCAGCTCGATCATGCGCCCGGTGGCGAGCGACTGGCCGTAGCAGGCCGCGCAGATGCCCTTCTCGGCCTCGCAGGTGAGCACCGAGCGGCAGCGGACCCGGCTCACCGCAGGGTCGTCCCGCAAGGCGTCCATAACCGAGTCGGAGACGATCGAGCCGGCTTCCAGCACCGAGCCGTTCGACAGGGTCACCGGCTCAACGAGCATCCGGCCGTAGATCCGGGTCTCCAGGTAGGAGCGGCGCCCCGCGTGGTCGGGGGTCACCTCGTCGATCCAGATGCCCCTGACGGTGCCGCAGTCGGCCTCCCGGACGATCAGCTCCTGGGCCACGTCGACCAGGCGCCGGGTGAGGTAGCCGGAGTCGGCCGTGCGCAGGGCGGTGTCGGCCAGGCCCTTGCGGGCGCCGTGGGTGGAGATGAAGTACTCGAGCACCGACAGGCCCTCCCGGAAGGAAGACTTGATCGGCCGGGGGATCATCTCCCCCCTCGGGTTCGAGACCAGGCCCTTCATCCCGGCGATCTGGCGGATCTGCTGGGAGTTGCCCCGTGCCCCGGAGTCCACCATCATGTCGAGGGGGTTGAACTTGAGCGCAGAGAGGGTCGACTCCATCACCCGCCCGACCTCGGAGTTGGCCGATGTCCAGATCTCGACCTCTTTTTGGCGGCGCTCGTCGTCGGTGATGAACCCGCGGCGGCACTGCGACTCGGCTTTCTCGGCTTCGCGCTCGTAGCGGTCCAGGATGGCGTCCTTCTCCGGCGGGGTGATGACGTCGTGGATCGAGATGGTGAGTCCCGAGCGCGAGGCGTAGCGGAACCCCAGGTCCTTGATGCGGTCCAGGCTGGTGGCAACGACGGCCTTGGGGTAGTTGGCAGCCACCTCCTCGACGATCGCGCCAATCGGCGTGTTGCGCCTGCCCACCACGTCGTTGACGAAGTGGAAGCCCTCGGGCAGCGCGGCGTTGAAGAACAGCCGGCCCGGGGTGGTCTCGATCGCATCGGCCTCCTGGGCGACGGTGGCGACCGGCCGGTGCGATGCGCGCCCCGCCGCCAGGTCGATGGCCGGCACAGCCGCTGCCTCGTGCGCTGCCACCGCGGCCTCCCGGCGCTCCGACTCGGCTTCGCGGCGGTCCGACTCGGCCTCCCGGCGGCCCGACTCGGGGCCCTCGGGGAAGGCGGCCTCCTCCTGCGATTCCTGCGAGAGCTGGGAGAGGCTCGGGACCGGCACCGTGCCGTTGTGCCAACCGGGCGGCGGTCGGAAGGTGATCCGGGAGTGGAGGTCTATGTCACCTGCCTCGTAAGCGGCCTCCACCTCCCACAGCCGGCGGAACACCCTCCCCTCGCCCTTGGCCCCGTCCACCACCAGGGTCAGGTAGTAGCAGCCGAAGACCATGTCCTGGGTGGGCACGGTGATCGGGCGCCCGGTGGCCGGGGACAGGATGTTGTTGGCAGACAGCATGAGGACCCGCGCCTCGGCCTGGGCCTCGGCAGACAGGGGCAGGTGCACCGCCATCTGGTCGCCGTCGAAGTCCGCGTTGAAGGCGGTGCACACCAAGGGGTGGATCTGGATGGCCTTGCCCTCCACCAGGACCGGCTCGAAGGCCTGGATCCCCAAACGGTGCAGGGTGGGGGCACGGTTCAACAGGACGGGGTGCTCCTTGATCACGTCCTCGAGCACGTCCCAGACCGCGGAGCGGCGGCGCTCCACCATGCGCTTGGCAGACTTGATGTTCTGAGCGGTCTCCGCGTCCACCAGTCGCTTCATCACGAAAGGCTTGAAGAGCTCCAGGGCCATCTGCTTGGGCAGGCCGCACTGGTGGAGGGAGAGGGTCGGCCCGGCGACGATCACCGAGCGCCCGGAGTAGTCGACCCGCTTGCCCAGCAAGTTCTGCCGGAACCGGCCCTGCTTGCCCTTCAACATGTCCGACAGGCTCTTGAGCGGCCGGTTGCCCGGCCCGGTGACCGGCCTGCCCCGGCGACCGTTGTCGAACAGGGCGTCGACCGCCTCCTGGAGCATCCGGCGCTCGTTGTTGACGATGATCTCGGGCGCGTCCAGGTCCAGCAGCCGCCGGAGCCGGTTGTTGCGGTTGATGACCCTGCGGTAGAGGTCGTTGAGGTCGGAGGTGGCGAAGCGGCCGCCGTCGAGCTGGACCATGGGCCGCAGGTCGGGGGGGATGACCGGGACCGCGTCCAGGATCATGGCGCGGGGGTCGTTCAGCCTCCGGCCCGTGTCGGGGTCGCGCTGGTTGAACGCGGAGACGATCTTGAGGCGCTTTATCGCCTTCTGGCGGCGCTGGACCGACAGCGGGCGGCGCCCGTCGACGGGGTCTATGGCGTCGCGCAGCTTTATCTCTTCCTCGTCGAAGTCGATGCGCTTGATGAGGTCTGCGATGGTCGCGGCCCCCATGCCACCGTCGAAGTACTTGCGGGTGCCGGTCTTCTCGTCGTCGACCCCGTAGCGGGCCACCAGCTCCCGCCATAGCTGCTCGTCCTCGATGATCTTGCGGGCATGAAGAGACCGCAGCTCGTCGAACGCCCGCTGGCCCAGGTCGATCTCGCGCTGGGCACGGTCACGGATGTCGGCGATCTCCTTGTCGGCGGCCCGGCTGCGTGCGCGGATCTCGGAGTCCTTGGCCCCGGACTCCTCCAGGGCAGCCAGGTCGGCCTCCAGGACCTTGAAGCGGGAGTCGATCTGCAGGTCGCGATGGCGCTCGATCTCGCCGGTCTCCTCGATCAGCTCGGCCTCCAGGCTGGGCAGGTCGACGTGCAGGCGCTCCTCGTCCACCGCGGTCACCAGGTTTGCGGCGAAGTAGATGACCTTCTCCAGCTGCTTGGCCTTGAGTTCCTCGCGCACCTCGGTGCCCATGAGCAGGTACGCCAGCCAGCTGCGGGTCCCGCGTAGGTACCAGATGTGCACGACGGGCGCGGCCAGCTCGATGTGGCCCATGCGCTCGCGGCGGACCTTGTTGCGGGTGACCTCCACCCCGCAGCGCTCGCAGATGATGCCCCTGAACCGCACCCGCTTGTACTTGCCGCAGTAGCATTCCCAGTCCTTGGTGGGACCGAAGATCTTCTCGCAGAACAGCCCGTCCTTCTCGGGGCGGAGGGTGCGGTAGTTGATGGTCTCGGGCTTTTTTACCTCGCCCTTGGACCAGGCCCTGATTGACTCTGCTGTGGCCAGCCCGATACGTAGCTGGTCGAAGTTGTTGACGTCGATCACTTAGAAGCTCCTCTCCCCCGCCCGGCGTGCGTCCTCTTCGTCAGATCCCCGCTCCGGCCGGCTGATGTCGATCCCCAGCTCCTCGGCGGTGCGGAACACATCCTCGTCCAGCTCTCGCATCTCTATCTCCTCGCCGGCCGCCCCCAGCACCTCGACGTTGAGGCACAGCGACTGCATCTCTTTGATCAGCACCTTGAAAGACTCCGGGATGCCCGGCTCGGGGATGTTCTCCCCCTTGACGATTGCCTCGTACACCTTCACCCGGCCCAGCACGTCGTCCGACTTGATGGTGAGCAGCTCCTGGAGGGCGTAGGCGGCGCCGTAGGCCTCCAGCGCCCATACCTCCATCTCCCCGAAGCGCTGCCCGCCGAACTGGGCCTTGCCGCCGAGGGGCTGCTGGGTGATCATGGAGTAAGGCCCGGTGGAGCGGGCGTGGATCTTGTCGTCCACCAGGTGGGCCAGCTTGAGGATGTAGACGTAGCCGACGCTTATCGGGTTGTCGTAGGTCTCCCCGGTCCGCCCGTTGTAGAGCGTGACCTTGCCGTCGACGCCCATGAGCCGGGTGCCGCCGGCGCCGTCGGGGCGCAAGGTCTCGAAGACGCGCTTGATGGTCGGGTGCCGGCCTGCCTTGTCCTCCTCGTCCCAGTGGGCGCCGTCGAAGACCGGGGTCGCCACTGGGACCGCGGGTATGGCTCGCGGCTGGGTCTTGCGGGGACCGGCGCCCGACCCGGCGGCGGGACCGCGGCCGTCGCCCTCCCAACCCCAGCGGGCCCCGTAGCCGAGGTGAGACTCGAGGACCTGGCCCACGTTCATCCGCGACGGCACGCCGAGGGGGTTCAGGATTATGTCGACGGGGGTGCCGTCGGCGAGGTACGGCATGTCCTCGACGGGGAGGATCTTGGAGATGACTCCCTTGTTGCCGTGCCTGCCAGCCAGCTTGTCGCCTTCGGAGATCTTTCGGCGCTGGGCAACGTAGACCCTCACCAGCTGGTTGACCCCGGGGGGCAGCTCGGACGCCTCCTCCCGGGAGAAGACCCGGACCTCGATGACCTTGCCCTCCTCGCCGTGGGGGACCTTGAGGCTGGTGTCGCGGACCTCGCGTGCCTTCTCGCCGAAGATGGCCCGGAGCAGGCGCTCCTCGGGGGTCAGCTCGGTCTCCCCCTTGGGGGTCACCTTGCCCACCAGCACGTCGCCCGGGCCCACCTCGGCCCCGACTCGGATGATGCCCCTGTCGTCCAGGTCGGCCAAGATCTCCTCCGACAGGTTCGGGATGTCCCTCGTGATCTCCTCGGCGCCCAGCTTGGTGTCCCGGGCGTCCACCTCGTGCTCCTCGATGTGGATCGAGGTGAGCACGTCGTCGCGCACCAGGCGCTCCGACAGGATGATGGCGTCCTCGAAGTTGTAGCCCTCCCAGGGCATGAACGCCACCAGCAGGTTCTTGCCCAGGCCCAGCTCGCCGTCCCTGGTGGAGGGACCGTCGGCCATCACCTCGCCCGTCGCCACCCGCTGGCCTTCGTCCACCAGGGAACGCTGGTTGGTGCAGGTGTTCTGGTTGGAGCGGGCGAACTTGGCCAGGGCGTAGCGCTTGCGCCCGAGCGGGTTCCCGAGTCGGTCCGACTGGCGCGGGTCGTAGTCAACCGTGATGTGCCTGCCGCCGACCTCGACGATCGTGCCGGTACCCTCGGCGAGGGTCACGTCCCCGGCGTCTCGCGCCGCGCGGGCCTCTACGCCCGTGCCGATGAAAGGCGCCTCGGGTACCAGCAGGGGCACTGCCTGCTTCTGCATGTTGGCGCCCATGAGCGCCCGGTTGGCGTCGTCGTGCTCGATAAAGGGGATCAGCGCGGTGGCAACCGACACGATCTGCTTGGGCGACACGTCCATCAGGTCCACCTCGTCGGCGGGCACCAGGTCGATCTCGCTGGTGGTGCCGTACGAGGTGGCGGTGGCCCCCACGGTGACGCTGGCGCCCTGGGGGCCGCGCCGCACCAGCACCTTCTCGTCGGCGAAGCGCCCGTCGTCGTCCAGGGTGGCGTTCGCCTGGGCTATGACGTGCTCCTCCTCCTCGTCGGCCGCCAGGTAGACGATCTCGGTGCTGACCCGCCCGTCGATCACCCTGCGGTAGGGGGTCTCGATGAAGCCGTACTCGTTGACCCTTGCATAGGTGGCCAGCGCCCCGATGAGCCCGATATTGGGGCCCTCGGGCGTCTCGATGGGGCACATCCGCCCGTAGTGGGAGGTGTGCACGTCGCGGACCTCGAAGCCGGCACGCTCCCGGGACAGCCCACCGGGGCCCAGGGCCGACAGTCGGCGCTTGTGGGCCAGGCCGGACAGTGGGTTGTGCTGGTCCATGAACTGGGAGGCCTGGCTGGTGCCGAAGAACTCCTTGATCGCGGCCACCACCGGGCGGATGTTGATCAGGGTCTGGGGGGTGATCGCCTCCACGTCCTGGGTGGTCATGCGCTCGCGCACCACCCGCTCCATGCGGCTGAGGCCCACCCGGACCTGGTTCTGTATAAGCTCGCCCACCGAGCGGATGCGCCGGTTGGCGAAGTGGTCCTGGTCGTCCAAGCGGTAGCCCGGCTCGCCCTGGGCCAGGTGCAGCATGTAGGTGGCCGCGGCCAGGATCTCCGAGGGGGCCAGCACGCTCTGGCCGGGCTCGGGGCGCTCCAGGCCGATGTCGAACCACTCGGCGCAGCGCTCGATCTCGGGGCCCAGCTTGCGGTCCAGCTTGTAGCGCCCCACCCGGGTGAGGTCGTAGCGCTTGGGGGAGAAGAAGGCGTACTCGAAGTACGACCGGGCGGCCTCCGCCGAGGGCGGCTCGCCGGGGCGGACCCGCTTGTAGATCTCTACCAGCGCCTCCTCCCTGGTGGGCGCCAAGTCCCGCTCGCGCCCCCACTGGCCCTCCAGGAAGTCGAAGTGGCGCACGAAGCGCTCCAGGAAGCCCTCGTCCTCGTAGCCGAGCGCCCGCAGGAGCACGAACAGGCTCAGGCGGCGCTTGCGGGCCACCCGGGTGCCGGCGGTGATGTCCCGGCCCGGCTTGTTCTCCACGTCGAACTCGATCCACTCCCCGCGGTAGGGGTGGATGGTGCCGGTGACCGGGATGCGCTGGGCGTCACGGCCGGGCTGGAAGATGACCCCCGGCGAGCGCACCAGCTGGGACACCACGACCCTCTCCGTGCCGTTGACGATGAAGGTCCCCTTGTCGGTCATCATCGGGAAGTCCCCCATGAAGACTGTCTGCTCCTTGATCTCGCCCGTGCTCGCGTTCATGAAGCGCGCCCTCACGAAGATCGGCGCAGCGTAGGTCATGTCCTTCTCCCTGCAGTCCTCCTCGGAGTACTTGGGGGGCGGGCGCAGGTCGATGTCGTCGGGGTCGAACTCCAGCTCCAGGCGCAGCGACCCGGTGAAGTCGGTGATCGGGCTGATGTCGCGGAAGGTCTCGGCCAGGCCGCGGTCCAGGAGCCACTTGAACGAGTCGCGCTGGACGGCTATGAGATCGGGAAGAGGGAGGACCTCGTCCAGGTTGGCGAAGCTGTAGCGCTTCGTGTCGGCTTCCAGGGCGGCGGGACGGGTGGTCAAGGACCTGCTCCTTGCTGAGTGAGGCGAGTGCGCTATGAGATAGTCCGGGAGGGTCGAGGGAGCTGGGGACTCGATGCTGAGCGTGGGCGCGCCGAGGCCAGGGTCAGAGCTCGGCAGAGCTGAGGGTGATCCACGGCAACCCGTAAGTATACACGGTGGCGCGCCGCGTTGCTAACCCCCCTGGGGCTCGCTGGCGGGATTGTAGGGCGCTCTGCGCGCACGTGTCAAAACGCGCAGGTCAGCCGGATCCCGCCCTGTGGCGGGCTACTTGAGCTCGACGGAGGCTCCTGCGGCCTCCAGCGCGGCCTTCGCCTTCTCGGCGTCCTCCTTGGAGACCTTCTCCAGGACGGGCTTGGGAGCGCTGTCCACCAGGTCCTTGGCCTCCTTGAGGCCCAGGCTGGTGAGGCTGCGGACCTCTTTGATCACCTGGATCTTCTTGTCCCCTGCGGCGTTGAGCACCACGTCGAACTCGTCCTGCTCCTCCTCGACCGGGGCGGCCTCGGCGCCTGGGGCGGCGGCTGCTGGCGCGACCGGTGCGGCGGCGGTGACGCCGAAGCGGTCCTCGAACTCCTTGAGCAGCTCGGACAGCTCGAGGACGGTCATGTTGGAAATCCCGTCGAGGATCTCTGCCTTTGTGAGTGTGGCCATTGCTCCTTCTCCTTTGGTGTGCGGGCAGGCCCACCGGTCCGGCGCTGCCCCCGGCGTCCTCCTAAAGGAATTGGACGCCGGTGACCCGCCGGTCGGTGGCCCACTTACGTCGGGGGCGCCTCGGGGACGAGACCTTCGGCGGGTTCGGGGGGGGTTGGGTTGGGCTCGCCGGAGCCCGGCGCGGGCGTTTCGGGTGCTGCGGTTGCCTCGCCGGACTCGGTGGCGGCGGGCGGCTCGGCGGTGGGCGGCTCGGCGGTGGGCGGCTCGGCGGGGGCGGGGGCCTCGGTGACTGCGGGGGCAGCGGCGGGGACGGGGGCCTCGGTGACGGGGGCGGCCTCGGTGACGGGGGGGCCGCCCTGTAGGTCGATCAGGGCCTTTAGGCCGTGGGCAAAGCTGCGGGGCAGGGCCTGGAGGAGGCCGGCCAGCTGGCGCATCGGGGCGGCCAGGCCCCCGGCCAGCCGGGCCAGCAGGACGTCACGTGACGGCAGGTCGGCCAGCTCGTTGGCCTGCTTGGCGGACAGGGGCGAGCTGCCGAGGACGCCGCCTTTGACCACCAGGGCCGGGCTGGTCCTGGCGAAGTCCCGCAGCACTTTGGCGACCTCGGCGGCGTCCCCGTTGACGAAAGCGATGGCGGTCGGTCCCTGGAGGAGGCCCGCCAGCTCGTCGAGGCCCAGCTCGGCGACCGCAAAACGCACCAGTGTGTTCTTGTAGATCTTGTACTGGCCGCCCACCTTGTCCAGCGCTCGGCGCAGCTCCGCCAGCTCGCCCACCTTGAGCCCGCGGTACTCGGTGAGGAGCGCGGCATCTGAGGAGGTGAGCCGGCTCCGCACCTCGCCGACGAGCGCCACCTTCTCGGCCCTCGGGTTGTCCATTCAAGCTCCTCCTCGTCAGGCGGGCCGGGCTCGGCCCTTTGAGCGCCAGTGGGCGCACCGGATGTCTACGGCTTTGGTCGTGTGCATTCTAGCGCCCCGAACGGGCGGCCTGGCGGTGGCTTTGGTGCTTGTACACGTACAACGTGAACAAGCACCAAAGCCACCCTCACGAACCGGCGGCGACCAGGTCCTCGTCCGAGACCCGGGCCCGGGTGGGGTCGACCTTGATGCCGGGGCCCATGGTCGAGCTGAGGGTGACCGAGCGCACGTAGCGCCCCTTCGCCGCGGCGGGCTTGGCCCTCGACAGCTCGTCCATCACCGCCCGCAGGTTGGCCAGCAGCTTGGAGCGGTCGAAGGAGACCTTGCCCACCGGGACATGCACGTTGCCCACCTTGTCGGTGCGGTACTCGACCCTGCCGCCCTTGAACTCGGTCACCGCGCGACCCACGTCGTTGGTAACCGTGCCGGTCTTGGGGTTGGGCATCAGGCCGCGGGGTCCCAGCACCCGCCCGAGCTTGCCGACTTGGCCCATCAGCTCCGGGGTGGCGATGGCCACGTCGAAGGCCAGGAAGCCCTCCGTCTGCACCCTCGCCACCAGGTCGTCGGCCCCCACCACGTCAGCCCCTGCCTCTCGGGCCTCCGCGGCGGCAGGCCCGGCAGCGAAAACCGCCACCCGGACCTCCCGGCCGGTACCTGCCGGCAGGGCCACGGTGCCCCGGACGATCTGGTCGGCCCGTCTCGGGTCCACCCCGAGTCGCACGGCCAGCTCCACGGTCTCGTCGAAGCGCGCCCGGCTCAGGCTCTTGACCAGATCGACCGCCTCGCCGGGAAGGTATTGCCGCTCTCGGTCGAAGCCCTTGGCGGCGTCTGTGTAGCGCTTGCCCCGTGCGGGCATGGGATGGCTCCTCTGTGTAGGCGTGCGGACGGCTGGTGGGCGGACGGCTCCGACGTTAGTGGGCAGTGCCCTTGCGGGGCACGGAGCAAGATTTCTCCGCTTAGGAGACCGTTACCCCCATCGAGCGGGCGGTGCCTGCCACCTGGAGCTTTGCTGCATCCAGGTCATCGGTGTTGAGGTCGGGCATCTTGACCCGGGCGATGTCGGCCAGCTGGTCGTCGGTGATCGACCCCGCCCCGGTCCGTCCCGGCGTCTCGGACCCCTTCTCGATGCCGGCCGCCTGGCGGATGAGGACGGTCGTCGGTGGCGTCTTGAGGATGAACGAGAACGAGCGGTCGTCGAACACGGTGATCTCGACAGGGATGATGCTCCCCCGGTTGGCCTCGGTGGCAGCGTTGTACTGCTTGCAGAACTCCATGGTCGCCACGCCGTGGGGGCCCAGGGCGGTCCCAACCGGGGGGGCTGGGGTTGCCTGGCCAGCCGGTAGCTGGATCTTGACCACGGCGGTCACACGGCGCTTGGCCATCGGTGGATGCTTCCTCTCGTTGTCTTACAGCTTGGCGACTTGGCTGAACTCGAGCTCGACTGGCGTCTCGCGCCCGAAGATGTTGACGAGGACCTTGAGCTTCAGCTGGTCCTCGTTGATCTCGGCGATCTGGCCGGAGAAGTCGGCGAAGGGCCCCTCGCGCACCCGCACGGTCTCGCCCACCTCGTGCTCCATGCGCGGCTTGCTCCTCTTGGGCTCGGTGCCGGTCCGCACGGCCAGGATGCTCTCGACCTCGCGCCTGGTGAGCGGCGTCGGCTTGGTCCCCGGTCCCACGAACGCGGTCACCGCAGGGGTCTGGCGGATCACCGACCAGGACTCGTCGTCCATCTCGCAGCGGATGAGCAGGTAGCCAGGAAAGACCTTCTTGGATACGACGGCCTTCTTGCCGCCCTTGAACTCGACCACGTCCTCCATGGGGATGATCACCTCGTAGATGCGCTCCTCCATGTTCATCGAGGTCATCCGGCTCTCGAGGTTGGACTTGACCTTGTTCTCGTAGCCCGCGTAGGTGTGCACGACGTACCACGCTCCCGGGCGGTCGTACGGGCTCTCAGGGGTCGGCTCCTCGTCGAGCAGCTCCTCCAGGGCGTCGAGCACTGCTCCCTCGGCGTCGGGGCCCTCCACGGGGCCCTCCTCCTCTGGCTGGTCTGGGTGAAGGTCGGTCACGGCGTCAGAAGGTAGCTGACCAGGTGCTGGAAGGCGATGTTCAGGCCGAAGATCAGCGCGACGATGAGCACCAGGGTGATCAGCACCACCGACGAGTAGTTGACCAGGGTCGGGCGGCTGGGCCAGGCTACCTTGCGCAGCTCACCCTGCACGTCCCGAAGGAACTGGACTGGAGTGGTCCGTCCCTCCCGCCTGGTGTGCCTGCCTGCATCGTCGAAGCGAAACCCCGCGGTCGACTCATCGACCCCGAGGGGGTCTGGGTGCTGCGGCATCGGATCGATTGGGAGGCTCAATGCTTACCTAGTTGCATGCTTACCTCGTGCGGGAGACGGGACCCAGCAGGGCAGGAGGGACTCGAACCCCCAACCGCCGGTTTTGGAGACCGGTGCTCTACCAGTTGAGCTACTGCCCTTCGGGAGGGCACCCTGCCAGGATAGCGCGCTCGGGAGGTTCAGCTACCTCAGCTGGCGAGCGCCAACTTGGCGCCCGCGCGTGGCTACACCCCGCAGGCGCCCTGCACCGCCTTGACACGAAGACCGACCGGCCACGAGACGCCCGGCTCGCCGACGTGACGCTCGGCGGCTGGGATGAACTCATCGCGGATCACCTGCCAGAAGCGGCGAAACTCCTCGTCGGAGAGCCGGCGGCGATCGCCGACGAACCGCTCGGTCTGCTGAGACTTCAAGCCAGATCGCGCTCGGCGGCCTCGCGCTCGAGATCGGCCAGGAAGTCCTCGCTGCTCCCGAAGGTCTCGGTCCGGCCGAACGCGATGTCGTCCTCGGCCTCCTGCTCCATCGCCTGCCAGCACTCGGTCCAGAACCACGCTTGATCAGCGCGGTGCGGGAGCAGGGGGTGAAGCTCGATCACCCCGTCGTTGCGCTCGACGACCTCGACCTGCGCGCCAGGCTCATCAAGATGGTGGCGGTGGCGGACATCGGCCGGGAGGGTGATCGAGCCGCGGCTGGTCGACAGGGTGACGAAGTACGAGCGAACCCTGGCTATCGGCCCCATCTTAGCGTCGAAGTGTCGAGCTGACGATTCGACAGCATGACGGCTGATTACCTCAGCGGTCGCTCAGCTCGCGTAGGGGGGCGCCAGCCCGACGAACATCGGGAAGTGGCGAACGTTGGACGCCCCCGCCAGCGCCGAGCGAAAATGGCCCAGTCGAGCATCGCCGGTCCACCGTCGAGGTAGCGCTCGATCGCATCCCGGATAAGCGCCGACCTGGTGGTGCCATCAGCCCTCGCCCGCTCGTCGAGCCAGGTCGCCTGGTCGGAGGCGAGGTAAATCTGAGTGCGCTGCATGATGTACGCAATGTACACCACGCGGTGCCTCCCGGCGAGCTGCGAGCTACCTCAGCTGGCGAGCGGCATCTTGGCGCCGGCGCGAGCAGCCGTCACGCCGGCGCTGGCACGTCCCCTGGTCGCCAGGACCACGGCCACACCCGCAGCTCCTGCCGCACTGGCGGCAACCGCCAAGGCTGCCACGTAGGCCACCCGCCGGCCAGCCAGAGCGGATCGGATCGCGCCACGCTCCGCAGCGTCGCCGAGCTGAGCCAGGACCTCGCTCAACAGCGAAACAGGTGGCTCCACGCCCACAACCCGCAGCTGGTGCAAAGCCCTCAGCAACCGGCGGTACTGGGCCATCTCGGCCTGGCACCTCAAGCAGTGCTCGACGTGGGCAACAACCGCCGGCCGCGCCTCCTGGCCGCCATCGAGGATGCCGGGCAACTGGTCTGTGACTTGCTCGCAGGCCACGACCGGGGCCTCCGATGTCCCACCGGAAGGCGACTTGTGCGGGCGCACAAGAGTCAGGTTGGCCAAGCGCTCAGACCGCACGTGTTCCCTCCTTGTCCTTGGTCTCCTCATTGTCGTTGGTCTCCTCGTTCATCGGGCACAGCTTCTCCCGGAGCTTCCTGCGCGCACGGTGGAGGCGGACCTTGGCAGCGGTCTCGCTGATCCCCAGCTCGGTGGCGATGGCTTCGTGGGGAAGGTCGTAGATGTCTCGCAGCACCACCACCACGCGCAGGCGGTCGGGCAGCGCAGCCAGCGCAGCAGCCACCCTGTCACGCTCGAAGGAGACCCCGGCCATGGCCTCGGGGTTGGCAACCAGGCGCTCGTCAGCAAGGGGGGCATCGTCGGCCAGCTCCTCGTGGCGAGTGCGGGCCCGGTGTGTCAGGGTGGTCGAGGCACAGTTGGCGGTGATGCGGTACAGCCAGGTGGTGAATGCGGCGTCACCCCGGAAGCCGCCGAGAGAGCGATAGGCGCGCAGGTAGGTGTCCTGCACGACGTCGCACGCATCGTCCTCGTTGCCGGTGAGACGAAAGGCCAGGGCGTAGGTGTCGGCATAGGTGGCCCGGACGAGGCGGTCGAAGGCATCGCGGTCTCCCGCCTTGGCCCTGCTCACCAACTCGGCAACGCTGCTAGGCATCACCAACTCAGACGCTCGAGGGGCGCGAGTGGTTACCTGCTCGCCCTGGCCTGGCCGGCTGGCCACGCTCAGCGGGTCTCGCGGTGAGTCGTGTGCCGGCGGTCCCAGCTGCAGTACTTCTGCATCTCGATGCGCTCTCGGTCGTTCTGGCGGTTCTTCATAGTGATGTAGTTACGGCGCTTGCACACCTCGCAAGCCAGTGTCACCTTGATCCGCTTCTCGTTCTTGGTGGCCACTTGCCCTCTCCTTTGGTTTGACCTTGTCTGGTAGCGGCGGTCGGACTCGAACCGACGACCCCACGATTATGAGCCGTGTGCTCTAACCAGCTGAGCTACGCCGCCATATGGCAGGGGCTGTGGTGCGGCCCCCGAGCCCCCTGTCGGAATCGAACCGACGACACCAGCCTTACCATGGCTGTGCTCTGCCGACTGAGCTAAGGGGGCGGCTGTGCTGGCCGCAGGTCGCCCAGCCGCTCCATCCTACAGTTTTGCCGTGCACGTGCGCCTGGCTGTGGCGGGCGACGCCGAGGCGGTCGCCGACATCTGGAACAACGAGGTCCTCAACTCTACACACGTGTTCGAGCTGGTGCCCCGATCGACCAACGCCCAGGAGCGCTGGCTGGCCGAGCACGCCGGGGCCCACCCGGCGGTGGTGGCGGTCGACGGCAGTCTCGTGCTGGGGTTCGCAAGCCTTTCTCCCTACCACAGCCGACCGGCCTACGCAGGCAGCGTCGAGGACTCCGTCTATGTAGGCTCCGAGCACCGGGCCCAGGGAGTGGGCCGGGCGCTGCTGGAGGAGGTCGTGCGCCTGGCAGGCGCGCACGGCTTCCACACGGTCATCGCCCGCATCGCGGACCACAACCAGCCATCGGTCTCGCTCCACCGCTCGGCTGGGTTCGACCTGGTCGGCGTGGAGCACGAGGTGGGGCGCAAGTTCGGCCGCTGGCTAGACGTGGCGATCATGCAGCTCATGCTCTGAGGGTCGATCTGGTCGTGTTTGTGTACCTATAACGACCACAAACACGACCAGATCTCGCGGCCGCTCACCACCCGGGCAGGGGGCCCTCCACCGCGCGCCAGCAATACCAGGCGACGACGCTTCGCCACGGGCGGTAGGGCTCTCCCAGCGGCCCCAGCTCCTTGGGCGTGGGGGGCGCTTCGAGGCCCCACGCGATGGCGTAGCCCTTGCGCACCCCGTAGTCGCCGACCGGCCATACGTCCAGGCGGCCCAAGCGGAACATGGAGAACATCTGGGCGGTCCAGGGCCCAATCCCCCGCTGGGCGCTGAGGGCGCTCACCACCTCGTCGTCGGCCAAGAGCGCCACCTTGGCCAGATCCAGCTCACGCGCCTCGATCACCTGCGCCAAGTCGAGGATCGTGGCTGCCTTCGACCCGGACAGGCCGAGCCCTCGCAACCCGTCGTGGCCGATGGCGAGCATCGCGGCGGGGGTCACCGAGCCTCCCGCTGCAGCCTGGACCCTCCCGTGGATGGCTGCGGCAGCCTTTCCGGCGAGCTGCTGGTAGAGCACCGAGCGCACCAGGGCCGCGAAGTGGCCGTCGGCGTCGTCGACCACCCCAGCCGCGCCCAGCGTGGGGGTGCCGTGGGCGATAACCAGGCCATCCAGGACCGGGTCGAGCGCCCTCAGCTCGGCCAGCGCCAGCTCCAGTCTCTCTGCATCGGTCATTGCGCCATCCTGCCAGATGAAGCCGCGATGCCTCTAGTGCGGCGCCGTAGCAGCGGTTGTAGGCTAGGTCGTGGCCGGCGTTTCGTTCGATCGGGCAGCTGACTACTACGACGAGACCCGAGCGCTCCCCGGTGAGGCGGCCGACGCGGTCACGGCCATCCTGGCTGCAGAGCTGGCAGGCAGGCGACCAGCCCTGGAGGTCGGGGTGGGTACCGGGCGCATGGCCCTGCCCCTCCACGCTCTGGGCCTTGGCATGCTGGGCGTCGACATCTCGATGCCCATGCTGCGCCGCTTGCGGTCGAACCCGGGCGGTGGCGGGTTCCCGGTCGCGTTGGCCGATGCAACCCAGCTCCCCTTTCCGGGCCACTCGGTCGGGGCGACTGTGGCCAGCCACGTGCTGCACCTGATCCCAGAGTGGCGCCAAGCCGTCGAGGAGGTGGTCCGGGTCACCAGGCCGGGAGGCGCTCTCCTGGTCGACGTTGGAGGGAACAGCGGGGCCGCCCTCGACAGCCCTTGGCGACAGGCCACCGACGCGATAATGGTCGAGCACGGTCTCTCGCGGGCCAGGCCCGGCGTGCGCCGATCCGAGGACATAGCTGAGGCGCTGGGCGGGCGAGCCAGCGTGCGGCAACTGGCTCCGGTGAGGATGACCGCGCACCGCAGCCTCGCCCAGGACCTCGACGCGTGGCAGAACCAGGTCAATTCCTGGACATGGCGATACAGGGCCGAGGAGATCGCTGGGGCTTGCGAAGACGTGCACCGATGGGCCGACACCCAAGGTTGGCCGCTCGACGAGTCGGTGGCGCTTGACCGGGTCATCCAGTGGTGGGCGTTCGACCTGACCTAGGCTCAGCCGCCTGTAGAGGAAAAGTGCTGGTAGTCAGGCGAGCCAGTCCAGCGCCCACCCCACTGCCAACCCACGGAGGCAAACGCTTCGACGAGTGTGCCTCCGGGGACTGCCATGCCTGGGCGGACATCTGAGCGGTCACGGTAAGCGGTGCCGGCTGGCGGGATGACATTGGCCCCGTCGTAATAGGGGTTCTGGACGTCGTTGACGTCGATGGCCTCGCCGTAGGCATGGACCGACCACTGGGGCGCTCCGGGCGCCACAGCGAGGCGGCAGTTGAAGCCCGACGTGTCGTCCGCCGCCGCCGACCGATTGTCGTTGCCGCCGTAGGCCGACTCGGGCACCATCTCCCGGAGGGGGAAGCGGGCCTGGTAGAGGGTCGAGAACACGTCGGTCACCTTGCCGACCTGGCTGGCGTTGACGACCATCGTCCCGGTGTGGGGTCGGTTGTCGAAGCCCCAGTAGGCCAGGTGGAGCAGGCGCAGCTGGGACGGGCCCACCGGGCATCCGGGGTGCCAGGTGCCCCCCAGTTGCGCTGCGGTCACCGGGCCGGTTGTGGAGGTGAAGGGGGGCGGAGCGCCGCTGGGGGTCGTGGTCGCCACGGGGCCGGACGGGGCGGTGGCGGGGACCGCAGCGGTGGCGGACGGGGCGGTGGCGGGGACCGCAGCGGTGGCGGGGGCCGCAGCGGCGGGGGGCTTGGCGGGGGCGGCGGGGGAGCTGGGGAGCACGGCGGCGCCCGTCGGCGGGCTGGGGGTTGTACCGTGGACCGTGGCGCATCCAGCAGCCAGGACCCCCAGGACGGTCAGCACAGCCAGGACCGCCCGGCGGCCCCGAGCGGACCCGGCCACAACGGCCCGCAAGCGACCGCCTTCGTCGCCCGGCGTCAACGCACCCCTCATGGGGCCAAAGGCTACGGGCCGGATCCCCGGTCTCACCGTCACCGTGGCATTCGTCAGCCTGGCCCTGATTGCCACGGCGTGCGGCGCTGCGGAAGCCGTGCCGAGGGCGGGCCCATCAGTCCGCCAGCCAGTCGCCAGGCCGGTCACTGCCAGGCCAGTTGCAGTCAGGCAGGTCGCCGCCAGGGCAGCCTCCTGCAGGCCCACACTCGCCGCGCACCTGGCCTCCACTGGCAAAGCCACCCAGGTCCTCACCGTCGAGAGCAGCGCTTATGCCACCACCCACGCCACTGCGAACCTGTGGCAACGGCAGGGAGCGTGCTGGGTGAGGGCCGGTGGGCCGTGGCCGGCGCGGATCGGGTTCAACGGATTCTCCAACCACCACGCGGAGGGTGACGGGACCACCCCCACCGGGTCTTACAGCCTCGGCCCGGTCGTCTACGGCAACGCGCCCAACCCGGGCACCCACTACGCTTACCACCGGCTGGCCTGCGGGGACTGGTGGGACGAGGACCCTTCCTCGCCCGCCTACAACAGCTTCCGGCACGTCGGCTGCGGGCAGGCTCCGTCGTTCGGCGGCGGCAGCGAGGCCTTGTGGACCGAGACCAGGGCCTACCCCAGCTTTGCGGTGGTCGACTACAACACCCACCCGGTGGTTCGCGGCGCAGGCTCGGGGATCTTCGTCCACGCCGACATCGGCGCCCCAACCGACGGGTGTGTGAGCCTGCCCCTGGCGAACCTCGATACCCTGCTGAGGCGGCTCCAGCCCGCAGACAAGCCGCTCGTGGTCATGGGGCCGGCCAGCAAGATCACCCGCTTCTGACCAGCGCCTACTAGTGCTGCTGAGCGGAAAAGCCACGTGTGTCGGTTATCGAGTCTTGGCGGCTCCGAACAGGATTGATGCCTAGGTACACACGTGGCTCTTCCGCGGCGCAGCACTAGGCTCTGGAGTGTGTTCGAGCGATTCACCGACCGCGCCAGGCGGGTGCTGGTGCTGGCACAGGAGGAGGCCCGGCTCCTCAACCACAACTTTATCGGGACCGAGCACATCCTGCTCGGCTTAGTGGCCGAGGAAGAGAGCGTGGCGGCCCAGGCCCTCGGCGCCCTCGACATCACCCTGGAGGCAGTCAGGGAGAGAGTGGCCAAGACCATAGGGACGGGCAAGTCTGCACCAGGGGGCTCCCCCCCGTTCACCCCCCGGGCGAAGAAGATCCTGGAGCTCTCCCTCCGAGAGGCGCTCCAGCTCAACCACAACTACATCGGGACCGAGCACATGCTGCTGGGCCTGGTCCGCGAAGGCGAGGGGGTGGCCTCACAGGTGCTCATCGCGCTCGGCGCCCCGCTCGACCGGGTGCGCGACGAGGTGATGCGGCTGGTCTCGAGCGGAGCCAGTGAGCCGACGAGAGCCTGGCAGAGCGGTGTGGAGCCGACCAGGCGCGTACAGGGCGGTGTGGAGCTGACAGTGAGCCGCTCGCGCCGCTCGCGACTGCCGGGCAGCGCCGGTGTCCCGGAGTGCCCGGGCTGTCGGATGGACCTCACCGACACCCTGCGCTGGCGCCACCAGAGCGTGCCCGGAGCCTCCCCCAGCGACAGTCCCCGCCACGCCACCGTGTGGTGGTGCCGGGAGTGTGGCCGCACCCTGTCGGTCACGCCCGCGCCCGACGAGCAAGGGGAGCACGGGTCCGAGCTGGCGGAGCCGGGTGGCGAATCGCCGGAGGGCGTCTCCCACCACGAGGTCTCCCGCACGATGGCGACGGAGTCTGGGACCCTGTTGCCGCCAGAGCCGGGGGATGATCGCCCGCTCGCCGAAGCCGTCAGAGATGTGTTGAGGGGTGCGTTGGGCGACCAGCCACCTGAGGCCGAGCCCGGGGCCGAGCCCGGCGAGGAGGCCACGGAGCCTTAGTGGGGGCGGCGGCCGGATGGCCACCGGGCCCAATTTCGAAGAAAGGCCCTACCCGACCGAGCCTTCCATCTGCAGCTCGATCAGGCGGCTCCACTCGATGGCGTACTCCATGGGCAGGGTGCGGGTGACCGGCTCGATGAAGCCGTTCACGATCATCCCCATGGCCTGCTGCTCCGACAGGCCCCTGCTCATCAAGTAGAAGAGCTGGTCGTCGCCCACCTTGGACACCGTGGCCTCGTGGCCGATCTGGGCGTCACGCTCGCCGACCTCCATGTAGGGAAGGG
This sequence comes from Acidimicrobiales bacterium, assembly GCA_050744085.1. Lineage (GTDB taxonomy): Bacteria > Actinomycetota > Acidimicrobiia > Acidimicrobiales > JAJPHD01 > JAVKSL01. The sequence goes on along the minus strand of JBOGGU010000075.1, from coordinate 9,594 downwards.
TCTTGGACACGCTGTCCTCGTCGAGGATCAGGGCGTCGCAGCGCACGAAGCTCTTGGCGTGGCGGGCCCCCTCGTCGACGTGGACCAGTCCGCGGTAGGTGGTCTGGCCGCCGTCCTTGGAGATCGACTTGGAGACGATGGTGGAGGTGGTCTCGGGGGCGGCGTGGATCATCTTGGCCCCGGCGTCCTGGTGCTGGCCGGCGCCGGCGTAAGCCACCGAGAGCACCTCGCCCGAGGCCTTGGGGCCCATGAGGTACACCGAGGGGTACTTCATGGTCAGCCGGGAGCCGATGTTGCCGTCGATCCACTCGACGTGGGCCTCGGTGTCGGCCCTGGCCCGCTTGGTGACCAGGTTGTAGACGTTGTTGGACCAGTTCTGGATGGTGGTGTAGGTGATCCGGGAGCCCGGCAGCGCCACAAGCTCCACGACCGCCGAGTGCAGCGAGTCGGAGGTGTAGACCGGCGCGGAGCAGCCTTCGATGTAGTGGACCTGGGCGCCTTCGTCGGCGATGATCAGGGTCCGCTCGAACTGTCCCATGTTCTCCGCGTTGATCCGAAAGTACGCCTGTAGCGGCATCTCGACCTTCACACCCGGCGGGACGTAGATGAACGAGCCGCCCGACCAGACCGCCGAGTTGAGGGCGGCGAACTTGTTGTCGGCCGGGGGGATCAGGGTGCCGAAGTAGCGCTGCACGATCTCGGGGTGCTCGCGCACCGCGGTGTCCATGTCGCAGAACAGCACGCCCTGGGCTTCGAGGTCGTCGTGGTTGCGGTGGTATACCACCTCGGACTCGTACTGTGCGGTGACGCCGGCCAGGTACTTGCGCTCGGCCTCGGGGATCCCGAGCTTCTCGTAGGTGTTCTTCACCGACTCGGGCAGCTCGTCCCAGGCGTCGACCTGCTTCGCCGTCGGCTTGATGTAGTAGTAGATGTCATCGAAGTCCAGGTCGGGCATGTTGACCGCGAACCACGGGGCCATCGGCTTGCGCTCGAAGTGCTTGAGGGCCTTCAGCCGGAAGTCCCGCATCCAGTCCGGCTCGCCCTTCATCCAGGACATCTCGCGGACGATGTCGGCGTTGACACCCTTCTTCGGCTTGAACACGTAGTCCTCGACATCGCTCCAGCCCAGCTTGTAGCGACCAAGGTCGAGCTCGGTGGTGGCCATCAGGCGATCAGCTCCTCACATCGACGGTTTGCACTACCGCCATAGTAACAACCCCCGCAAGCTCGTTCTGCGCCACGCTTTGAGAAATGCCCGCTTCTTGAGGAATATCGTCGGTTCGTCGTCAGCCGCCGTGCCCACTCACGACGAGCGGCCGCCCGCCGGGCCTCCCCCCGCCACCAGCTTGGCGATCCGGGTGACCCCCTCCTCCAGGGCCTGGTCGGAGAGGGCGAAGGAGAACCGGCCGTAGCCGGGGGCGCCGAACGCCTCGCCAGGCACGAAAGCCACCCTGGCCTGCTCCAGCACCACCTCCGCCAGCTCGACGGTGGTCCTTGGCGGCGGCTTGGTCCCGCCCAGGTCCCGGCTCAGCAAGCCCGTGAGGTCGGGGAAGGCATAGAAGGCGCCCTGGGGCTCCGCGCAGGTGATGCCGTCGATGTCGTTCAGCAGGGCCCAGATGCGCCTGCGGCGGCGGTCGAAGGCTTGCCTCATGTGCTCGACCGCGCTCAGGTCGCCGGTCAGGGCGGCGATGGCCGCTCGTTGGGACACGTTGGCCACGTTCGAGGTGGAGTGGCTCTGCAAGTTGGCAGCCGCCTTGGTGAAGGCTGGGGGGCCGATGAGCCAACCCACCCGCCATCCCGTCATGGCGTAGGTCTTGGCCACCCCGTTGACCACGATGCAGCGTCCGGCCAGGCCGGGGACGGCGACAGGCATGGAAACGGCCGGGCGCCGGGCGCCGGCAGCGGCTGGCTCGGTGATGGGCCCGTAGGTGAGGTGCTCGTAGATCTCGTCGGTCAGGACCCACAGCCCGTGGCCGTCTGCCCAGCGCCCGACGGCCTCCACCTCGTCCGGGGGGTAGACCGCGCCGGACGGGTTCGAGGGAGAGACATGGACCAGCGCCTTTGTCCGTTTGGTACGTGCGGCTTCGAGCTGGTCGACGGTCACCCGGAACCCGTTGGCCGCGGTCGCTGCGACTGTGACCGGGACGCCCCCGGCGAGGCGGATTGCCTCGGGGTAGGTGGTCCAGTACGGGGCCGGCAGGAGGACCTCGTCGCCGGGGTCGAGCAGGGTGGCAAAGGCTTCGTAGATGGCGTGCTTGCCACCGTTGGTGACCAGCACCTGGCTGGGCTGGATGCTGTAGCCCGAGTCCCTCAAGGTCTTGGCCGCGATGGCCTGGCGCAGCTCGGGGAGCCCGGCCGCAGGGCTGTAGTGGTGGCTGCGGGGGTCTGCGCACGCGGCGGCGGCAGCGTCCACGATGTGGTCCGGTGTGGGGAAGTCCGGCTCCCCGGCACCGAAGCCGATGACGTCCTCCCCTGCCGCCAGCAGCGCCTTGGCCTTGGCATCCACCGCCAGGGTGACTGACTCGGTGACTGCGGCGGCACGGGCGGATATTCCTGATGCTCCTGATGCGGAGGGGCGGCTCACGTCTACCATGCTTACTGTCACGTCTACCATGCTTGCACAGTGAGCACGACTTCCCCTGCCAATAACCATGCCGCCGACATCCGGATCCCCGCTGTGCTGCTGCCCGCCGACGGGCGTTTCGGGTCTGGGCCGTCCAAGGTCCGGGCGGCGGCGGTCGAAGCTCTCGCCGCCGCGTCGGCCGGGCGCCCCTCGGCCGGGGCCTACCTGGGGACCAGCCACCGCCAGCGCCCGGTCACCTCGATGGTGGGCCGGCTGCGCGCCGGGCTGGCAGAGCTGTTCAACCTGCCCGACGGCTACGAGGTGGTGCTGGGCAACGGGGGGACCACGTGCTTCTGGGACATCGCCAGCTTCTGCCTGATCCGTCGGCGGAGCCAGCACCTCAGCTTCGGTGAGTTCTCGGCCAAGTTCGCCTCTGTGGCCTCGGCGTGCCCGCACCTGGAGGCGCCCTCGGTGATCAGCTCCGAGCCGGGGACCCACCCTGCGGTCGTGGTCGAGGACGGGATCGACCTGTACGCCCTGACCCAGAACGAGACCACCACCGGGGTGTCGATGGAGGTCGACCGGCCGGCCGGGGCCGACGATGGTGCCCTGGTTGCAGTCGACGCCACCTCGGCGGCGGGCGGCCTGCGGGTAGACGTGGCCCGCTGCGACGCTTACTACTTCGCCCCGCAGAAGTGCTTCTCCTCCGACGGGGGCCTGTGGGTGGCGCTGCTCTCGCCGGCCGCGGTGGCACGGGTGCGCTCCCTGCGCGCTTCCGGTAGGTGGGTGCCGGCATTCCTGGACCTGGGCATCGCCATCGACTCCTCGGCCAAGGACCAGACCTACAACACCCCCTCGCTGTCTACGTTGCTGCTGATGGTCGACCAGGTGGAGTGGATGCTGGAGGGCGGGGGCATGGAGTGGGCCGCTTCACGCTGCGACGCTTCCGCGGAATCGCTCTACGGCTGGGCCTCGGCGTCCGACTTCGCGACCCCGTTCGTGGCGTCGCCGGTCGAGCGCAGCCACGTCACCGGCTGCATCGACCTCGACGCCTCGGTGGATGCTGCGATGGTTGCCAAGGTGCTGCGGGCCAACGGCATCGTGGACACCGAGCCCTACCGCAAGCTGGGACGCAACCAGCTCCGCATCGCCATGTTCCCCTCTATCGACCCCGCCGATATCACGGCGTTGACCGCCTGCATCGACCACGTGGTCGGTGCCCTGGCGGGTTAGGGCTACCGTCCGGATTCCATGGCCTGGTGGCGCCGGCATAACCGTGGGACGAGCCCGATCGAGCGCCTGGAATCCAGGCGAGGGCGCCCGATTCTGCGGTAGGCTGCGGCCCCTGACGAGGCGAGGTGGTCCACCAGGTGTCCGACGGCCCCAACAACCCTTACGTCCAGGGCAACCCGTACGGCCAAGGCGGGGCTTGGGCGGGCGGTCCTGCCAAGTACTGCACCGTCTGCGGTGCGGGCCTCGTCGCGCAAGCGGTGATCTGCCCCACCTGCGGGTCGCCCACCGGCCTGGCCCTCGGGGGGAAGTCCAAGACCGCCGCGGTCCTCCTCGCAGTGTTCCTCGGGCCGTGGACCTGGCTGTACACCTACCGCCGCAACGCTTGGAAGTTCTGGGTCGGCCTTGGTGCGGGTGTGGTCGGCGTGGTGCTGGCAATCGTGTTGGGGTTTGTCCTTGCGGTTAGCACGTCGTCGTGCGCCAACCAGTTCTACGGGTCGTATGGTTGCTACCAGACCACGTCGGCCCTGCCCGCAGTCGGCATCTTCTTCGTCGTGCTCTTCTACGTGGTCTGGTTCGCAGTTTGGGTCTGGTCCATAGTGGATGTCTCCGTCGCCCCTCCGCGCTTCTACCAGAGCTACCCGAACGGATAGCTCGCTCGGGCCTCTGTCGGGCTCTCGGCGGCAGAACTGGGGGGGCGTTTCGCGCGTATACGGAACGAGCCTTCCCCAGTTCGCCTCCTCGGGCCCTTGTCATGCTCGAAACGGACCTCCGTGTAGCGTGGCAGGCACAGTTACGGGAGGTCCTTCGATGACAACAGCTCACGGGGTCGGCACCGCCGAGCTGTCGGCGCTGTCGGCGCTGTCGGCGCTGGGGTGACGCTGGACCAAGGGCATGACGCATGACCACCGCGTGGATCCTGCCCGGTGGGGCCTCCCTCGGGGCCGTGCAGGTGGGCATGCTGGGCGCCCTGTACGACGCAGGCGTGGTGCCAGACCTGCTGGTGGGCACGTCGGTCGGCGCCATGAACGCCGCTTACCTGGGCCTGCACCCAGGAGCCGAAGGTGTCGCCGACCTGGCGCGTCTGTGGACCTCGCTACGCCGGAGGGACATGGTCAAGCTGCGTCCGACCCAGGCCCTGGCCGCCCTGGCGGGCCATGGTGTTGCGTTGTTCGATCGCTCGGGGCTGGTGCGGGCGCTGGCCGCCGAGCTGGGCAATACCCGCCTGGAGGATCTCGCCCTGCGGGTGGCTGTGGTCGCTGCCGATGTGGTGAGCGGGGAGCCTGCGGTGCTGCGCCAGGGCCCAGCGCTCCAGGCTGTCCTGGCCAGCTCGGCCATGCCCGGTATCTTCGCCCCGGTGCCCTGGGAGGGGCAATTGCTCATGGACGGGAGCGTGGCTGCAGACATCCCGTTGGCCGAGTGCCGGGGCCTCGGGGCAGACGAGATCTGGGTCCTCACCACCGCGCCCGCCAAGGTTGGCCCACCCCGAGGCGCCCTCGGCCTGGCAACCCACGCGTTCGCCGTGGTTACCGGCGCGGCCAGTCGGGCCCAGCTGGAACTCGCCCGCCAGCAGGGGGTTGTCCACGTCCTGCCCCCGCCCGTGGCCCAGGCGCCCGACATCTTCGACGTGAGCCGCAGCCAAGCTCTGATCGACGAGTCCTATCAGACGACGGCGGCTTGGCTGGCTGCCAGCCCCGACGCCGTCGTGTCCCCAGGCCAGCGCGACAGCATCGACGCCAACCCGGGGGCCGTGGGCTGAGCCGGGGGCCGTGGGCTGAGCCGGATGGCCGTGGGCTGAGCCGGATGGCCCTGAGCCGAGCCGAGCCAGTCAGTCCTCCTTTTCCGCCACGCAGCGGTTGCGGCACTCGCCGAGACCCTCGATGGCGGTGCGCACAACCTGGTCTGGCTCCAGGAACACCTTGGGGTCCCTGAGCATCCCCACGCCACCAGGGGTGCCTGTGGAGATCAGGTCGCCGGGCTCCAAACTGGTGAACTGGCTGATGTAGGCGACTATGTCCTGCGGGCCGAACACCATGTCCGACGTCCGGAACCGCTGGCGAACCTCGCCGTCCACCTCACAGCACAAGTCGAGGTCAATGCCCCCCCCACCTCGTCGGGAGTCACCAGCCAGGGGCCGGCCGGCGTGCTCGCCTCGAACGCCTTGCCCTGGAGCCATTCCGGGGTGCGCCACTGCCAGTCGCGCATGGAGATGTCGTTGACGACCGTGAAGCCGGCGATTGCCTCCGCTGCGCGCTCCACGCTCGCCCGTCGGACGCTCGAGCCGACCACCACGCCCAGCTCGGCCTCCCAGTCCACCGAGTCGCTGACGCTCGGGAGCACAATGTCGTCGTGGGCGCCCAGCAGCGAGTTGGCAAACTTGGCGAACAGCGTGGGGTACTCCGGCAGCGTCAGTCCCATCTCGGCAATGTGGCGCCGGTAGTTCAGCCCGACACAGATCACCTTGCTCGGGAAGGGGACCACCGGGGCGTAGTCGACCTCGGCCAGGTCGTGCCTCCTTCCCGCAGCAGCCGAAGCCAGCTCGGCCCAATCCGGGCGGGCGAGCAGCGCCCCCACGTCACTGGCCCCGACCTCGACAGCCTCGGTCGCGTCGATTCGGACGGCGGCATGCCCATTGGCCGTACGGATGGTGGCGAGCTTCACGGGGCAGGTCTAGGTCGGGATCTTTGCGGAAAGGTTACGGGGCGGAGAAGTAACCGTGACCTCCTACCCATCCTGCGTGGTCCAGTCACAAAGACTCGAGGCGCGTGAGCCAGGAGTCGAAGTGCGGGCACGCCGCACGCAGCACCTCCAGGCCGATCTCACCCACCAACGCCGGGCCATCGGTCCGCTTGGCGAACGTCGGCCAGTCGCGCCGAACCCGAGCTGACGGACAAGTCGCCGACGAGTCGTTGACCAGCTCTGGAGCGCTGCATTGCTTGATGGCCTGCCGCATCGACCCTCTCCAGCTTGCTGCCCATGGCTTTGCCCGCCCGCTCAGCACGCTGCGCTTGCTGGGCGCTTGTTCGAGACAATGATTGCCGTCGTAACCAGGTCGCTTGCACCCTTGGATCTGCACCCGGTTCAGTTGATCGTCCATAGCGCGATCCTACCAGGAGTGACATGAGATGACAAGGCATACCCGAGTCGGGTTGCCACTGGTTACCTACAGCCCCACCAGGCGGGCGATGACGGCTGCGGTGGCCGGGCCGTCGTAGGAGAGCTGGCCGTCGCGAAGGCCCACGCAGCGCTCGGCCTGGTCCACGAAGTCGAGGGAGTGGGTGGCTACCAGGATTGACGCCCCTCGGGCCGCCTCCTCGCCCAGCAGCTCCAGCAAGGCGATCTTGCCCAGGGCGTCGAGGCCCACGAACGGCTCGTCCACCAACAAGACGTCGAAGGGCCGGCACAGGCCGAGCGCAATGGCCACCTTCTGGCGCAGGCCCCGGCTGAAGCGGGACGGCAGGTCGTCCGCGCGCTCGTCGAGGCCAAGGCGCTCCAGCACCTCCCAGCCCCGGTCCACCCAGTCCCCGGCCCCGTGCAGGCGAGCGACGTACTCCAGGTGCTCGATCACCGACAGGTCGTCGTAGAGGACCGGGTTGTCGGATATGTACGACGTCACCGATCGAGCCTCCAGCGAGCCGGCGACTGCGCCAAGCACCCGCAGCTCTCCTCCAGTCGGCTCCAGCAGCCCTGCGGCGATGCGGATGAGCGTGGTCTTGCCCGAACCGTTGGGGCCCACGATCATCACCCGCTGGCCGCGGCCTATCTTCAGGGTCAGCTTGTCGAGGGCGACGAGGTCCCCGTAGTCCTTGGTGAGACCGCTGGAGACCAGTGAAGGGCTGGACCTCTTGGAGCCCTTGGCGGCCTTGGCGGCCTTGGCCGGCCTAGTGGGGCGCTTGGCCGGCGCGGGGGCGCCGCGCCCTCGCAGAGCGGCCGCCTCGTCTGCCTCTGTGTCGATGGTGGGCAGGTCGACTGACACGTCCTCGTCGGGTTCCGCCAAGCTGGGGGCTTCCGCGGGGGGGCCGTTGGCGGGGGGGCCGTTGGCGGGGGCGCGGGCCGCGGCGGGGCCGGGGGCGGGGCCGGGGGCGGAGCTGCGCCTGCGCCGGCTCATCTCTGGCCCAGTCGGTCCGGAGCCGGTCCCGCAGCGCGGTTGGGTCGGCGGGAGACCCAGGCGAAGGCGGCCACAGGTGCGAGGAGGCAGATGATCGCCGGGTTGATGACCGCTTCCACCGGGAGGCCGTGGTGCACCGCCGCGTTGTGGGCCACCAGCACCGGGATCAGCCCGATGAAGGCAACCGCGGGGGGTATCAGCTCGCGCACCAGGGTCTTGATGCCCGCCAGCTCCGGCGTCATGATGTCAGCGGCGAAGTTGGTCTCCCGCACCACGCTCACCGCCGCACCCCCGACTGCGGACAGGGCCGCTGGCAGCACTGTCCAGCCACCAACGGCGGCCACCAAGTCGAGCTGGCCACCGAACGCCAGGGCCGCCCCCACCCCGACCAGGGCCACCAGGACCATCAGGAATGACGGCACCACCAGGTGGCGCACCTGGACCCAGCCCTCTGCGTGGGGGAACGACGACAGCCGGTCGGTGCGGTCCACCTCCTGAGCCAGCGGCTCGACCGCATCCAGTGCGGCCACCCACATAGCAACCGCAGCCACAATCGAGAGTGGGGTTATGCCACCCCAGGCGAGTCGCAGGCAAACCCCGGCGATGCCGCCGAGGACGGCAAGGCGGATGATGCGCCGGCCGGGCCAGCGCAGGATCCCCTGCCAGTCCCGCTTCCAGATGGCCAGGCCCAGCGTCTGGCCGGGACGCTTCGCCAGGGGCAGCCACGGGCGGGACCGGGAGCGCTCCTGTGAGAGCTGGCGGTGAAGCACCATCACCGCCCGCATGTCCCTCGTGGTCGCGGCAAACCGGAGCTGGCCAACAAGCGTCGCCCGGCGCTCGGCTGCCTCTATCGACAGGCCACCGACCAGAGCGGGCCCGACCGCGGCCAGCGCCAGGCAGACCGCGACCCCGATGAAGGCAGCCAGCTTCACGTGAAGGGGCCACAGGGCGAGCTCGCCGAGGAAGGTGAACGGCGATGTCCTAACAGAGCGGACCAGATCGGCAACCGACCAACCGATCACCGCCAGCGCCAGCACGTTGGCCACCCAACGGTGCAGCCTGCGCCCCGACCCGGCCATCCCCGCCCCCAGCGCGGCGGCCCCGGCCAGGCCTCCGGTCACTGCGCACGCCACGATCCAACCGAGCGGAGCGCCCGGCAGGACCCGCCAGGCAACCACACCGACGACCGCGCCGAGTGCAGCGCCGGCCGCCACCCCGGTGCGGAGCTGCTGAAGGGCAGGGCCCCGCAGAGCCAGGCGCCTGTCGATGGGGGCGAGCAGGACATGGCGGACATCGGCAGCTTCGAGGGCGAGCGGGCCGCCCCGGCCAGACGAGCGCAGCGCTATGCCCACGCCGAGGGCTATCACCAGCCCGAGGACCGCAGCGCCGTGGTGGGCGAGCTGGGCGAGCTGAACCTTGGTTGCCGGGCGGTCGCCGGTGACCCCGGACAGCAACACGATGGCGATGCCGGCCCCTATGGCGGTCAGGTATGCCTTGTACAGGGTGTCGAAGAAGTCCAGGTTGGCGATCCGGTGCTTGAGCCTCGCCCGGCGCAGGGCGTTGACCGCACGCGGGTCGATGGCAAGCGTCATGTCCCCCGACGATAACGCATGGCCGGACCTACCCGCCGCTGCCCGAAGCCCTGCCTCATGTGGGAACTGGGGTAGTTTGACCGCGTTATACGCGGTCAAAC
>JBOGGU010000074.1:0-37567 GCA_050744085.1 Acidimicrobiales bacterium | reverse complement strand
CCGCCGCGGTCGGGCACCTGGCCAAAGAGCGACTCGGCGATGTCGTCGCGCAGGTGGGTGTCCACTGGTGTCATTTTGGTCCCATCTGGTCGGGCCACCCACAGAGAGCCTGGCACCGACGGGTCCCCACCTATTGACCAGCCGTGGTCGTGCACCAAGCGGTGATGGCCCCAACATAGAGTCACGAGGTTGTCCAAGTCGGTGGGCCCGAAGTTGCCCCAGTGCACGATGTGGTGGCACTGGGTCCCTCGGGCCCGGCTACACCCCGGGAAGCGACAGCTCCCGCCGTCCCTTCGGTCCACCAGGCGCTCCAGCCAGGGCGGAGGGGTCCTGCTCGTGCGGCCCACCCCCAGAGGCACGCCGTTCGGGTCGTCCAACACCACTTGCAGGCGGGCGTCACAGCTCAGCCGCCGGGCCACCTCGGGGGCCAGGGGCGTGCCGTCCTCGGTCTGCACGTAGCCATCGCCATCGCCTCTGAGGGCATCGGCTTGGAGGTGGATGACCACCGTGGCCCGATCTGTTCGCCCCGCGTCTTGCTCGCCGGCCAACGAATCCGAGCACAGCTGGGTCAGGGCATCGGCGACGCGGGAGTCAAAGGGCTCATAGGTCCCGTCGGGCATTGGAGGTGCCCCCTCAGCGATCCTTCCCAGCGCCTTGGCCACCACCTCGCCCGCGTCGAGGGGGAGGCGCCCGAAGATTCGCAGGAATACCGGATTGCCGTCGGTTCCCACCTCGTGCCACCATCGCAGGGCACGCCGCCGGTGGGCCTCCTTGGCCGTCGAGTTGGTTGCCCGCTCGGCCGACGTGGCCGCTCGGGCCAGCTCGGCGGCGCTCATCGACGGGGCCAGCGTGGCCCAGTGCTCATCGGTCTCGGGGCTGGCGATCCGGGCCAGTGGGACAAGTTGGTCATCGGAGATCTCCCCGCGCTGGGCCAGCGCGGCGATATGGGGCAGGCCGACCAGTGCACGGGCCACCTCGGCATACGAACGCGCAGGGCCGTTGGCCAACGACTCACGCATGGCCACCCAGGAGGCGAGGTCGTGCGCCCCGTCGGCTCGCCAGGCCTCCCGCTCGTCGATCACCGCCAGGATGGTCAGGGCCTGGGCCCGAGCCACCCGGGCCAGGGACACCACCTGGTCATAGGCAACCGTCAGGTCGTCGTTGGTGCAGGCGCGGTAGTCGTCCAGCGCCGCCCCGGCCTCGCCCACCTCGAACATGTGTTCCAGTATAGCCAGGGGGTGCGACACTCACTCCCTTGGATCGAAGGATCTCTCGAACATACGTCCAACCCAGTCACCCTCTCGAACGACTTCAGACGATGCCATCAAGATGGTGAACACCTTTGCCAAGGGCGAGCGGTTACGTGCCCCCAGAGGGACCTCTCTCCCCGTCGGCTACCCGCCGACCCGGCCCCCGCTCCTGATCGTCTCGCACCTGGGCCGCAAGATCAGTCAAGGGACCGCCCTGTTTGGCAAGGTCTGGCTCTTCCCGCGGGTGGCCACGCTCGGGGACGAGGACTCGAACCTCGATTCGCAGATTCAAAGTCTGCTGTCCTGCCGTTGGACGATCCCCGACCGGAACCGCTCGCCTGCCAGGGTAGCGGCTTCGACTTCGGGCCGGGGACCGGCTATGGTGCGTGGCAAGATGGGGTCACTGATCAAGAAGCGCCGGAAGCGGATGCGCAAGAAGAAGCACAAGAAGATGCTGAAGGCCACCCGCTGGCAGCGCCGCGCGGGCAAGTAGGGCCCGTCGGTCCCGGGGTTGGGGGCTTGGGGGCGGAGGTGGTGGGCAGGGAGGCGATCCGAGTCGCCACGGCGCAGTAGGCCGCTGCTAGTGCGAGCAGGACTAAGCCGCCACCGGCCACCGCGCCCGTCCGACCCGCCGCCCACCACGTCTCATGCCATATCGACCACCGCCGAGTCGCGCAAGCGGGCACCCCCGAGGGGAGTGGGGGGTGGTCCTGGGCGGCACTGAGGCATATTCTTTGATGATGGATTCTTCGACGTTGGACCCTGCGCGCGACCGCATCGCCGCTCTCCTGGGCGGGCTGACGAGGCCCGGAGCGTTCAGCGCGCGACGAACCGCATCGCCCGACGATCTGCACCTCGAGGTCCGGGGAGTAGGGGAGATCCTGCTACCCGTCTCAGGTGCCCAGGCAGAGCAGCTGTGTGATATCGGCCGGCCCGCAGCGTACGGCATGGGCACGGAGACGCTCCTGAACCCACAAGTTCGCGACACCTGGGAGATCCCCAAGAGCCGCGTCAAGATCGACAAGCGACGCTGGGACAAGACCCTCCTGCCCCTCCTGGAGCGACTCCGTGCCGACCTGGGCCTGCCCTCGGGAAGCAGGCTCGAAGCCGAGCTGAACTCGATGCTGGTCTACGCGCCCGGCCAGTTCTTCGCTTCCCACCAGGACTCCGAGAAGGCAGACGCGATGGTCGGCTCCCTGGTCGTGACCCTGCCGGGCTCTTTCCGAGGCGGTGCGCTGGTGGTCGACCACGGTGGCGAGACCGCGACTTACCGGGGGTCGAAACAGTCACTCTCGTTGGTTGCCTTCTACGCGGACTGCCACCACCAGATCCGGCCGGTCACCTCCGGCTACCGGGTGGTGTTGACCTACAACCTGCTCCTCCGCGGCGAGTCGGCCTCGCCCGTCGAGGTGGCCCCGGCGTCCATCGACGAGCTGGCACGCTTGCTCGATGACCACTTCACGACGCCAGGCCAGTCTGCGCGCCCGGTCGGCGGAACATCCGTGGGCGTGCCGCCGAACCGCTTGGTCTATTTTCTCGACCATGAATACACGCACAGCGCTTTGAGCTGGTCCCGCCTCAAGTCCCACGACGCGGAGCGAGCGTCGGCGCTTCGCGCCGCGGGAACCCTTGGCGACTGCGAGGTAGTCCTGGCGCTGGCCGATATCCACGAGATATGGAGCTGCTTCGAAGCTGAGTGGGGCCCGCCCCGGTACAGCCGGTGGGGACGCAGCTACGAATACGACGACGAGGTTGACGACGCAGTCGAGCCCGACGACCACGAGCTCGAAGAGCTGATCGATTGGACAATAACCCTGGACTGCTGGCAGGAGCCGTCGGGTGACAAGGTCCAACCCATAGCCACCCGGGTCAGGGACTTCGAGGCCTGTTCGACGACTCCGTCGGCGGAGCTGGTTCCATACGCCTCGGAGTACGAGGGCTACATGGGCAACTATGGGAACACTCTGGACCGCTGGTACCACCGGGGCGCCGTGGTCTTGTGGCCGCGCCAACGAGCTTTTGCCGTTCGCGCCGAGGCGTCCGCGACCTGGGCACTCGCTGCACTCTCGAGCTGCCTGCGGGCGGGACATGTCGGGGAAGCCCAGGAGATGGCGACAACCCTTGCACCTTTTTGGGATGGCGCCGCCGGCTCTGCGTCCGGCCCAAAGCTCTTCACCTCGGCACTCAGGGTTGCCAAGGGCCTTGACAGGGCTACGACCGCAGCAATGCTCTTGCGGCCATTCCGGATCGAGATGCTCAAACACAGTCATGCGGCCGCGCTGGTGGCGCTTGCCGAACGCTATGGCGATCAATGGATGGATGAGCTCCTCGAGGGGTGTTCGGCCCACCCAGTGCTCGGACCAACTTCAAAAGGTCAGGATCGCGAAGCCTGGGTCGCTTCGCTGCCCCGTCTCTCCAAGGCGTTGCATTCCGCAGGCAACACCGGTAGCGCCCTGGCCGGACTGTTGACGCGCAAGTCGTGGAGCTGGCTGGGCGAGCAGGTCCAGGGGAGCGTCGACGTCACTGCACCAAGTTGGCGGGAGAAGGAGATGGGCGAGCTCGGTCCGCTGGTGACGGCCGTGCTCGCAAGCGCGGCCACGATCGGAGCTACCTCCTTGCGCGACGAGGTGGTGGGCCTTTTGTGCCAGCCAAACGCCAACCTGACTGTCTGCTCGATGCAGGCCCTTCGGGCTGCAGCCAAGCTCCAACTCGAGAACCGTGAGGCAGCTGGGCTCGACGCCATCGCCCGGCACTGCACCGAACGGCTCGAGGCGCGCCTCGGCTCCCCCGAGCGAGGCGCCGACGACTGGTCGATCGCCGCCCCGGGCGGCTGCAGCTGCGAGCGATGCGAAGTGCTCGATGCATTCCTGAGGGACCGTGGTCGGCGCGCCTTCGAATGGCCGCTCGCCAAAGAGGGCAGGCTCCATGTCCACGGCATGCTCGACTATTCCGAGCTGCCCGTCACTCACCAGACCCGGCGCTCTGGTTCCCCGTACACCTTGGTTTTGACAAAGACCGAAGCGATCTTCGTCCGCGAGCGGCAGGCTCGCACCCGCGACCAATCCGATTTGGCCTGGCTCCAGGAGAGTTGGGGTGTTTGACCCAGGCGGGTCGGCAGGGATAAATCAGTAGTTGCGCACCGACTCGACCTGGCCGACGGGGAAGCTGGGGATCCGGCCGTAGGTCTGCAGGCCGGTGAGTGTTCCGGAGCGGCCGGCCAGGTCCCAGGTGGCGGTCCAGTCCTCGCTGACGGTGATGGTGTAGGTGCCGTCGTAGTCCCAGTAGTGCGTGATTGTCCCGGTGGGATAGGGCCCCCCGGCGCTGTGGTACGGCCCGCCTGTGGGCGTGCCGTCGCCCCAGTTGACGTAGACGACTGCGCTGGCCGCCATGCTGAGGGTGCCGAGGCGGGTCGGGTCGGAGAAGGTGGCCCTCAGCGGGGCTCGCACCTCCAGGTATCCGGGTAGCCCTGCCAACCCCTTGCCCGGCGCGATGTAAGGGTGGGGGCTGGGCAACAGGTTGGTCCCCTGGTTGACCCACACGCTGGCCGCCACCTGGGCGGGGGTGGCTGAGGGGGTGGGTCGGGTGGTCGTCGTGGCGGAGCCAGGCCTGGCGGGAGTGGAGATTGTGGGCGAGGGGCAGTACCCCCGTTCTCCGTACTTGGCGACCACCTGGTATTGGTCACCAGGGGCGGTGATGGGGATGAACCCACAGCCGATCACGGTCGCTATCTGTCTATGAGTGGTCGGGGTGGTGGCCGTGGCGGCCTGAGGGGTGGCTGTGGTGAGCCGCTGTTGAGCCGGCCCCGGCGCGGGGGCCGGGGCCGGCGCATTCCCCCCCACCCCCACCGACTGCCCCCCCGAAGTAGACCCCGAGACTCTGTAGCTGATCGACCGATCGCCTTGGCCAAACACCTCGATCGGATTCGTGTGACCGGAGTTCGTCGCGAAATACGGCGACGATGTGGCGATGACAAGCGAGGCCATGAAAAGCCGTTTCATGGGCACTGGTTTGGTGGAGCAGTCCCGTTCGCGGTACCGCCGAGAAAGCTGATCAACCAGGGAGTCGGATTGGATCCCGATCCACCTTGCGGCCTACTGACGAGGGCAAAATAGACGGGTTGGGTTGACGGCACTCGTTCTACGGTGGATGTATCGCTCGTCGCCGACACGAACACGCAGCTACTTGAGGCAGCAAGCAGCCCGGTCACGGTGTCCTTGATCAGGCCGGGCTTGGGGAGAAGGTTGGGGAGACCTGCATTCAGATCGTTGCGCCATAGCTTGGTCTGTATCGCCACCTCGGGGGCGGTGTCGATGGCGCTCAGGTCGGTCCTGGCGGCGGGGACGAGGGAGCGGTGGGCAACGATGAGTTGGGTTGCCTGGGCGTTCACTGCCTCCAGGGCGTTCAGGACTCTCTGTACGTAAGCCTTGGTGATCACGGCGGGGACCGCGTAGGGGTTGGGGGGCGGGGCGCCGATGACCGCTGTCGGCACTGTGGCGCCGGGCGGAGCGGCGGAGCCAGCGGCACACGATGTAGCCCCGAGGGCTAGCAGGGCAGAGCCGAGCACGAGCGACCACCGCACCTGTCCCACCCACCGGCCCAACACGTCTCATACCATATCGATCACCTCCGAGTCGTGCAAGTGGGCGGAGTCAGGAGGTAGCTTCCCCAGCTACCGACTCGACTTAGCCGACGGGGAAGCTGGGGATCCGGCCGTAAGTCTGCAGGCCGCTGAGTGTGCCGGAGTGGCCAGCGAGGGTCCAGGTGGCGGTCCAGTCCTCGCTGACCGTGATGGTGTAGGTGCCGTCGTGGTCCCAGTAGTGCGTGATGGTCCCATTGGGATAAGGCCCTCCGGCGCTGTGGTAGGGCCCGCCGGTAGGGGTGCCGTCGCCCCAGTTGACGTAGACGACTGCGCTGGCCGCCACGCTCAAGGTGCCCAGGCGGGTCGGGTCGGAGAAGGTGGCGCTCAGCGGGGCTCGCACCTCGAGGTATCCGGCTAGCGCTAACCCTGCAAGCCCCTTGCCCGGAGCGATGTATGGATGGGGACTGGGCAACAGGTTGGTCCCCCGGTTGACCCACACGCTGGCCGCCACCTGGGCAGGGGTGGCTGAGGGCTTGGGTCGGGTGGTTGTCGTGGTGGTGGGGCCGCGCCTGGTGGGAGTGGTGGTGGGCGTCCTCGCCCGTGAGGTGGCTGTGGTGGTGGTGGAGTGCAGCGGCTGAGCCGGGGCCGGCGTTTTCCCCCCCAGCCTCACCGACTGCGACCCCGGAGTCGCCCCCGAGACTTTGTACCTGATCGTTCCCTCCATCTGACCCTCGGCAACATTGATCGAAGATCCCCGTTGTAGGCCCTGCGAGTTGTATCCAACCTGGTTGATCACCCAGGGCGTGGGGTTCGGGCCACCAGAAGATTCGGATACGGGTAGGGGGCAGAGGACGAAGTAGCTCACGTGTACGGGAGGTGGCCCGGTTACGGCGGATGCGCCGTGCCTGATCGCAGATGCAAAGATACAGGCACTTTTGCTCGGGAACACCTGCTGGACGCTGTCAACGATGGGGCCGGGGTGAGCGGGAATGTTGTGCAAACCGGTCTGGATATCCTTCAGCCAAATCGTCTGCTCCACACTGAGCTCGCTCGGGGTCGTTACCGACCGGATCAGCTCAGCGGCAGTTGGGGTGAACGCGCGATGGGCAGCAATGTCCACGGTCGCCTTCGCCTCTACCCCCTCCAGGGCGTTCAGGACCTTCTGCACGTAGGGCTTGGTGATCACTGCGGGCACTGCGTACGGGTCGGGGGGTGGGGCGCCGATGATCGCTGTCGGCACCGTGGCGCCGGGGGGAGCTGCGGAGCCAGTGGCACACGATGCAGCCCCGAGGGCGAGCAGGGCCGAGCCGAACAGCACCGACCACCGCACCTGTCCGACCCATCGGCCCAACACGTCTCATACCATATCGACCACCTCCGAGTCGTGCAAAGTTGGCTCCACCGAGGGGGGTGGGGGGTGGTCTGGGGGAGCACAATGCCATATTCTTCAAGGGCATATGCTTTCTAAGGATGGACGTCGAACAAGCCGTTGCCGAGCGCTACAGCGCAGGGGCTCAGGCGGTGCAGCCCGAGCTTTGCTGCCCGACCGACTACGACCCTCGCTATCTGGACGCCATCCCCGCGGAGGTGCTGGAGCGCGACTACGGGTGCGGTGACCCTTCCAGGCACCTGGCCGAGGGCGAGACGGTGCTGGACCTGGGATCGGGGGGCGGCAAGCTTTGCTTCATCGCCTCCCAGGTCGTCGGCCCCACCGGCGCGGTCGTCGGCGTGGACATCAACGACGACATGCTGGCGCTGGCCCGGCGCAGCACAGCGCAAGTGGCCACGGCGGTTGGGTACGCCAACGTGAGATTCTTGAAGGGGCGCATACAGGACCTTGGTTTGGACGTGGAGGCGCTGGAGTCTTGGTTACAGCGTCATCCAGTCGCCGACCTGGCCGGCATGAGCGCCCTGGAGGCCGAGGTGGCACGCCTGAGGAGCACCGCCCCCCTGGTGGCCGACTCCTCGGTGGACGTGGTGATCTCCAACTGCGTGCTCAACCTGGTCGCCACCGAGCACAAGGTCGCCCTGTTCACCGAGATCTTTCGGGTCCTGCGGCGAGGCGGGCGGGCAGTGATCTCCGACATCGTCAGCGACGTGACCGTACCCGACGCCCTGCGCTGCGACCCTGAGCTGTGGAGCGGGTGCTGCTCGGGTGCATTCCAGGAGGAGGCGTTCCTCGCCGCTTTCGCCGACGCCGGGTTCCACGGCATCAGCATCGAGCGGCGCGACTCCGCTCCTTGGCGGGTGCTGAATGGCGTCGAGCTGCGCTCGATGACCGTGGTCGCCTACAAGGGCAAGCAGGGGGAGTGCCGCGACCACGGCCAGTCGGTCATATACCGGGGGCCGTGGCGAGCCGTGCTCGACGACGACGACCACGTCTATATGCGAGGAGCCCCGACGGCGGTGTGCGCCAAGACCTTCGAGCTGCTCGGCCGGGCACCTTACGCGGATCGCTTCGAACGCCTGGAGCCAGCGGAGCGAGTGGACCCCCAGACTGCGCCGCTGTTCGCCTGCGCACCGCCGGCCGCTCTGAGCGCTCCCGGTGCTCCCGATGCCGAGGGGGCGCTGCGCCGCCCGGTCACCGGCATGGGGGTGGGCTCCCCCGGCGGCTGTTGCTGAACGGCTGACGGCGGGTCAGTCGTGGCGGCGAACTTGGGGAGGTAGCGCGGCGCAGCTCACGCCACACAACGTTGTGTCGTCACCCAGCTGGGGACAGCCAAAGCTGGGCCTGTCCAAGGATATTGATACACCCTCTGAGTACACTGTTAGTCATGGTGAGTGTCGTGATCCAAGCGGTGGCGGGGCTGGAGGAGACGATGGCCGACTTCGAGGCCGGAGCCCTGTCGGGGGCCGATGCAGCCAAGATGGTGGATGTCTTCGCCAAGGGTGAGCGCCTGTGCGCCACGGGCAAGGCCATGTGTGCGCGTCGGGCCACCGAGGCGTCGGTTCACCGCCGGGAGGGTCATCGCAGCCCTGCGGCGTGGCTAGCCGCTCGCACCGGCGACAGCGTGGGTGATGCTGTGGCGGCCCTGTCTACCGCTCAGGCAGCGGAGTCGCTGCCGCATTTGGGAGAGGCCCTACGAGGTGGCGAGATCTCCCCCAGGCGTGCAGCCCAGGTGGCTGATGCTGCAAAGGCGAACCCAGCGGCCGAGGCAGAGCTGGTACAAGCCGCAAAGTGCGATTCGATGCGAGGCCTTCGTGAGCGTGCAGCCCAGGCCAAGGCCGCTGTTGGCAGCACCGAGTCCGAGTCGGCTCGCTATGAGGCACTACGGCGCAGCCGCTACCTGCGGCACTGGTCAGACCCCGACGGAGCCTTCCACCTCGACGCCCGCCTCACCCCTGACGACGGCGCCAGGGTCGCTGCACGCATAGCCGCCATGGCCGCTCGCATATCGGCCCAGGCCCGAGCCGCCGGGGTGAGCGAGCCTCGCTCCGCACACGCTGCCGACGCCCTTGTGGCACTGGTCGGCGGGGCCGGCGGGGGGGCCGCGGCCGGTCCCGGCATTGGGCAGGCCGACACCAGGGCGAGCACCGACGGCGCCGATGGCCCTGAAGCCGGAGTGTTTCCTCCGAGCCCGCGCCTCGACCCTGAACTTTGGGCGATGGAGAACGCTCAGTGTCGTCCATTGCCCAAAGTTCAACCTGAGGGCGTGACATGCGCCGGCGCTGGCGCCACCAGCCCCGTCAGGCCCGACCGGCGCGCCGATCCGGGAGGCGAGGCGGCCTCGGACTTCCCCCCGGCGCAGGTGAGCGTTCGCATCGACATCGAGGCGCTGCGACGGGGCTATGTCGAAGGCGACGAGTGCTGTGAGATACCCGGGGTCGGCCCGGTGCCAGCGGCAACGGCACGAGCGCTGCTCGGCGATGCCTGGCTGAGGCTCATCATCACCGATGGCGCGGACGTCGCCACCGTGTGCCATGCGGGTAGGACCATCCCCGCTCACGTGCGCTCGGCGCTGTTGGAGCGAGACCGGGCCTGTGTGGTACCCGGATGCGACATCGACTACGGACTGGAGATCGACCACTGGGTCGTCCCAGTTGTCGAGCATGGCCCGACCGAGCTTGCCAACCTGGCCCGGCTCTGCCACTTCCACCACGTCCAGAAGACCCACCACGGCTTCGTGCTGGAAGGCGGCCCCGGGCGCTGGACCTGGATCCCCCCACCGAGGCCGAGCCCCTCCGCCACCGGCCCGCCGCCGAGCGCTGGCCCGCGCTCTGCCCAAGGCCCGCTGCCGCCGCCCGCCGCCCAGCCCGGCCAGCCGAGCCTGTTCGACACCGCGGACCCGTAGGCAAACCCAACCGAGTTGAGGGTCCGAGGAAAACGGACCGTCAACCTCGGTGAGACCAAATGTATAGCGTCTGGTCGGGAGGATATGCTGCCGACGGTGACGAAGAGGCTCATCGAACTGGACGACAACAAGCTTGAGATGGTGCGACAGGCCCTCGGAACGGGCACCATCAAGGCCACCGTGGACGGCGCGTTCGAGGAGGTCTTGGCCCTGATCGCGAGGCGCGAGGCGCTCCTTACCGAGCGAGCCCTCGCGAACGGCGAGCTTGCGGACCCGCCCCCTCGCCAAGCCGCGTGGGGCTGAGGCCCTATTCCTTGGCGACACATCGGCGCTCGCTCGGATTGCCAACCCGACCGTGGGAGCGAAGCTTGTGCCGCTCCTCGAGGCAGCCAACCGAAGGGGTCGTGCCTGCGGGATCCGTCGACTGAACCTACTCCCTCGACTACGACACCGACGGGGTCGCCGTTGCTGGACCGGTCCGGACCCGTTCCAGACGGCCCACTTCTCCGGCGACGGACAAGGGCTCGTGCCCGACCATGTGGCCTTCGCACTCGACGAACCAAGTCGAGCCACTGCCAGCCAGGACCGGCTGCAAACCGGTCGCCTCACCGAGGGCGTCCCGCCACGCGGCGAGGCGCGGCGCGACCACCAACGCAGCGGGTTCCAGGTCGTTGGGGCCGTCCACGGTCGGACCTCCCAGCTCGTCCCACGCGGCGTAGACCCGTGCCGTGGACACCCCGAAGGGCGGCATCAGGAGCAAGAATGCTCGTTCCTTGGGGGGGAGCGGCTCGACCTGCTCCCCCACTCCCCGAACCAAGGCTCGACCTCCGACCACACAGAACGGCACGTCCGCGCCCAGTGTGGCCGCCAAGGCGAGGTCGGGGCGGGCCGCCGAGCCAGAGGTTGGGGCCGCCGAGCCAGAGGTTGGGGCCACCGAGCCAGAGGTTGGGGCCACCGGGCCCGTGACACCAGCCCCCAGGCCCCACGCCCAGCGCAGGACGGCGGCTGCGTCAGCTGAGCCCCCACCCAGGCCGCCACCGGGCGGGATCCGCTTTGCCAGGCGAACCGCAGCGGTGCGGCCGACCGCTCGCAGCGCCCTGCAGACCAGGTTCTCCTCGCCAGCGGGCACGTCGCCGACTCCGGGTCCCCGAATGACTTCCAGGCTGTCGCCCGGAGCGAACCACAGCTCGTCGGCGAGGTCCAGGCTCACCATCTCGGCGTCGAGGAGGTGCAGGCCGTCGGCTCGAACTCCGGTTACCCGCAGAGACACCGTGAGCTTGGCGGGGGCTAGTTGGTGATCCCACTCGTCGGCCACGCCGCGATCCTCCCCCACGCTTCCACGTCCAGCTCCTCGGCCCGAGCAGTCGGCTGGACCCCGGCGTCGGCAAAAGCGCCCTCTTCGACAACCCCAGCGAGGGTGCCTCGCAGCATCTTCCGTCGTTGTGCGAACCCTGCCCGGACGACCTCCACAAGGCGACGGTAGGTCACCACAGCCGGGTCGACCGCGGGGGTCGGCCGGCGGCCGATCGCCACCAACACCGACTCGACGCGAGGCTGTGGAACGAACACGGTCGCTGGCACCCGCCCGACGACCGAGGCAGTCGCCCAGTAGGCTACCTTGACCGACACCGCTCCGTAGGCCGGTTCGCCAGCGTGAGCGGCGAGGCGCTCGCCCACCTCGGCCTGCACCATCACCAGCATCCGAGAGATTACCGGCACCTCCTCCAAGATGCGAACCACCAGCGGAGTGGCCACGTTGTACGGCAAGTTGGAGACCAGCACCCACCCGCTGGCGGGCGGGACCGGGGTGGGCCGGGGGGCCGGGACCGGCGAGGCGATGGGGTTGCCGGGCTTCGGGGCGCTCTCTCGCAGCACCGAATCCCAGTCCAGATCCAGCGCGTCGCCCCGGACCACCTTCACACCCACCGGATCCACGACTTCGGCGAGCACCGGGACCAGGTACTTGTCCACCTCGACAGCCACCACCGTCGCACCGGTCTCGGCCAAGGCCAGGGTGAGCGAGCCCAGCCCGGCACCGATCTCGACGACCCTGTCCCCCGGGCCCACGCCAGCCAGCCGGGCGATGCGCCGTGCTGTGTTGGGGTCGGCAAGGAAGTTCTGCCCCAGCGCGCGGCTCGGCCGCACGCCGTGCTGGTCCATCAGCCTGCGTAGCCCGGCCGACCCGATCACAGCGCTCCGAGCGCCAACGGAGGTCGAAGCGCAAGGTCCGCCCCCACTGCCGGACGCCGCGACGGACGTGGGACTGGAGCGTACGGACCAGCCGGTGGCCCACCGGTGCCCATTCCTTTAGGGCACCGGTGGGAGCACCGTTGCTGGTCCGGACTCAACAACCCCGACGAGTCCAAACGCCGCCTCCGCCGCCTCCCACGAGCCAGCCGCTACCTCCTCCACCGCCACGCCCCTGGCAGCAGCCACCGCGGCGCCTACCGAGGCCACGAACGCGGGGACATTGGGCTGGCCCCGGTGCGGCACCGGCGCCAAGAATGGGGCATCAGTCTCGACGAGCAGGCGGTCCCCCGGGCACAGCGCCGCCGCAGCCCTCACCTCGCCGGCTCCCTTGAAGCTCACTATCCCGCTGAACGAGAGCCAGGCGCCCAAGTCCAGGCAGCGCCGGGCCTCGTCGGGGCCCCCGGTGAAGCAATGGAACACGGTGCGCTCCGGGACGCCTTCGGAGGCGAGCACGGCAAAGGTGTCGTCCCAAGCCTCTCTGGTGTGGATCACGAGCGCAAGGTCGTGGGCGTGGGCCAGGGCCACCTGGGCGGCGAACGCGTCGCGCTGTTCCGGCCGGGGAGAGCGATCGTAGTGGTAGTCCAACCCACACTCGCCGACCGCCACGACCCGACCCGACCCGCCGCCTTCCCCGGCGACCACCGTGCCGAGCAGCGCTGCGACGCCGTCTACCCCCTCGGCCCCGGTCCGAGCAGCGTCGTGGGGGTGCAGGCCCACGGTTGCCCAAACCTGTACCCCGCCGGCAGGCTCACGGTGACTTGCCGCCAGAGCTACCGCCCTGCGGGACGACTCCACATCGGTCCCGATGCACACCAGCACCCCCACCCCAGCCGCAGCCGCCCCCGCCAGCAGCGCCTCGACCTCCCCCTCGTCCTGCACGTGGCAGTGGGTGTCGAACCAGCGAGAGCCGGGCGGGGGCAGGGGGGCGCCGGGGGCAGGCGGGGGCGGGGACGCCGGGCCGGGGGCAGGCGGGTCCGCGCCGCGGCGCGGGGGCGAGCCGGGGCCGGGGGACGCCGAGCCCAACTCGGTCAAGCCTTGCGCCTTGGGAAGAGCGGGGCTCCCCGCTCCACCGACAAGCCCCCGGGGTAGCCGCCCCACTCGGCAGCGCTAGGAAGGCGGGCCGAACCGGGCGAACCCGCCAGGCCCAGGCGGCGCCACACCTCCGCACACGCCCGGGGCATGGCCGGCGACGCCAGCACCGCCACAATCCGCAGCGCCTCCAGCGCGTCACCCAGCACGGCGTCGACCTCGGGGCCAGGAGCCGACTTCCACGGCTCGGAGGCCTCCAGCTCGGCGTTGGTCTCGCCGATGATCCGCCAGGTCGCCTCCAGCGCGTCCTGGGGCGCGAACCGCTCCCACGCCGCAGCGGCCTCGTCGAACGCCAAACCGCAAACAGAGGCCAGACGGGCCGTGCTCGCCGGCCGCGGGGCGGGCCCCACTCCCCCGCACTTGGTTCCTACCACCGTGGCCACCCGCGACATCAGGTTCCCGAGGTTGTTGGCCAGGTCCGCGTTGTAGCGCGCCACCATGCCCTCGTAGCTGAAGTCGCCGTCGGTCCCCAGCGCAATGTCACGCAGCAGGTGATAGCGGACGGCATCGACCCCGAAGTCCTCGACCAAGCCGGACGGCGCGATCTGGGTCAGGCCCGTCTTGGACATCTTCTCCCCACCCACCAGCAGGTACCCGTGCACAAAGAGCTGGCGCGGCGGCTCGATGCCTGCCGCCATGCACATAGCGGGCCACCAAACGCAGTGCGGGCGCAGGATGTCCTTGCCGATCAGGTGATGCACCGCGGGCCACCAATCCTCGAACATCGCAGGGTCGGACCCGTAGCCGACGGCGGTCAGGTAGTTGGACAGGGCCTCGTACCACACGTAGAAGACGTGCCCCGCGTCCCAGGGCACGGGGACCCCCCAGGTGAGCGAGGTGCGGGTAATGGATATGTCCTCCAGGCCTGAGCGGATGAATCCAAGCGCCTCGTTGCGCTTGGTCCGCGGCAGCACCACAGATTCGTCCGAGTACCAGTCCAACAACCTCTGCTGGAACTGCGACAGCGCGAAGAAGTAGTTCTTCTCCTCCATCATCTGAACTGGCCGCTTATGGATCGGACAGTTCCCCCCCTCCAGCTCGGCGTCGGTGTAATAAGCCTCACAGGCCACGCAGTAAAGCCCCGAATAGGTCCCCATGTAGATGTGCCCGTTGTCCCGGATCGCCCCCAGGAACGCCTGAGCGGCCAAATGGTGGCGGGGCTCGGTGGTCCGGATGAAGTCGTCGTTGGCGATGTCCAGCCCCTCCCACGCCGCGGCAAACCGGGCCGAGTTGAGCGTCGCCAGCTCACCGGGCTCCATTCCCTGCTCCGCCGCGGCCTGGGCGACCTTGAGCCCATGCTCGTCGGTGCCAGTCAGGAACAACACGTCATCCCCGCACAACCGATGCCAGCGCGCGATAGCGTCGGCAGCAACAGTCGTATACGCGTGCCCGACGTGGGGGGCGTCGTTCACGTAGTAGATCGGGGTGGTCAGGTAGAAGCGTCCCACGGTCAGGCGAGCCTACCTCTCACCCTGAGCGCGGCCTCGTAGGCCCGGCGTCTCGGTACGCCGAACTCAGCCCCAGCCAGGGCAGCGGCCTCCCTCACCGGGCGCCCCGCGGCGAGCTCAGCGGCCACCGCCTCCTCGATGCAGGCCTCCAGTTCCTCGTCGGGCAACCCGGCCGGCTCGGGCGCCCCGGCCAGCACGATGGTGTGCTCGCCCCGCGGCGGCGCGCCCTCTGCCCGAACCGCAGCGGCCTCGCCCAGGGTACCCCGCCACACTTCCTCGTGCAGCTTGGTCAGCTCGCGCACCACCGCCACCCGGCGCGAAGGCCCGCACGCCGAGGCCAGAGCGGTCAAGGTCGCAGCCACCCGGTGGGGTGACTCGTACAGGACCGTGGTCCGCCTCTCGGCGGCAAGCGCTGCCAGCCGGTTGGAGCGCTCACGACCCGTCCGGGGCAAGAACCCCTCGAAGCACCACCGATCCGCAGGCAGGCCGCTCACCACGAGGGCGGCCACTGCGGCGCAGGGGCCGGGCACCACCCCGACCTCGATCCCTGCGGCGACGGCCGCGGAGACCAGCCGAGCACCGGGGTCCGAGACCAGGGGGGTCCCTGCGTCACTCACCAGCGCAAGCGAGGCACCGCCCACCAGCTCCGCCAGCAGGACAGGGATCTGGGACGCCTCGTTGTGCTCGTGCAGCGCCACCAGCCGCTTGCCGCTGATCGCGGCGTGGGTCAGCAGCTTGCGGGTGTGGCGGGTGTCCTCGCAGGCGACGACATCCGCCGAAGCCAGGGCGCGAGCAGCCCGGGGCGCCAGGTCACCGAGGTTCCCGATCGGGGTGGCAACCAGGACCAGGGTGCCGGGCTGCCGGGCGTCGGTGGTCGAGAGCTCGGGACGGCGGGCCGGCGCTGCGCCGCCGGTCGGGAGTGGGCACGGCGGCTGGGCGCGCGGCAGCTCCATTTCGCGCCTAAAGGCCTTTCACCTCGAGCTGGTCGCCGGGCTGCAGCTGCCACCGTTCGAACGCCCCGGCGCTGGCCTCCAACACGCAACGCGAGCGCGGTCGGGGCAGGCCGACGCGCCACGGCACCATCGTGGCCACCGAGCGAACCACCAGGTCGGCGTCGCAGTAGGCAACGTCGATGGCGAAGCGCATCCCGAGCGTGTGCACCGAGCGGGTGTGGCGCAGCAGCAGGGCGCCGTCGATGCAGTCCCGCCCCAGCAGGCCCCGGGTCCGCTGCCACATCGAGGTGGCCACCTCCAGCGTGGCCAGCACCTCTCCGTCGCGGATGATCCAGGGCATCACACGTTGAAGCGGATCTCGACGACGTCACCGTCTTGGACCTCGTAGTCCTTGCCCTCCACCCGGAGCCGTCCAGCGGCCTTGGCCGCGGGCCACGAGCCGAGCACCAACAGCTCGTCCCAGCGGATCACCTCGGCGCGGATGAAGCCGCGCTGCAGGTCAGAGTGGATCACGCCCGCGCACTCGGGGGCCCGGGCGCCGGAGCGGAAGGTCCAGGCCCTGGACTCCTTGTCCCCCGTGGTGAGGAACGTGCGCCTGCCCAGGAGGTGGTACGCGGCGCTGGCGACCCGGGCCAGGGCGCCCTCGCCCAACCCCAGTCCCTCCAGCATCTCGGAGCGTTCCGCGGGTGAGAGCTGAGCCGCCTCGGCCTCCAGCTGCACGCTCACACCCAGCACCTCGCCCCCCCCGGCGCCCCCTCCGGCCAGCTCGGCGGACACCGAGTCGACAAGCTTGTCGGCTAGGTCCGCCTGGGCCTCGCCGAAGTTCACCACAGCGATCACAGGCTTGTCGGTGAGCAGGAACGCCGGGCGGAGAGCCTCGCGGGTCTCCGCTGGGAGGCCTGCCTTGTAGAGGGGGGTCCCGGCAGCGAGGTGTGTCTGGGCAACCTCCAGCGCGGCCACCTCGCCGGCCAGGGAGCGATCCGAGCGGGCGGCCTTGCGGCGGCGCTCGACAAGTGTCTCCAGACGGTCCAGGTCGCTCAGCACCAGCTCCAGCTCCAGCACCGCCAAGTCCTCGACCGGCTCGGAGCTGCCGGGCACCTCGTCGTCCTCGAAAGCCCGCAGCACCAGGCAGAGGGCGTCTACCTCGCGGATCCCTGCCAGGAAGCGGTTGCCCAGCCCCTCCCCGGTCGCCGCCCCTGCCACCAGGCCGGCTATGTCCACCAGCTCGACGGCCGCCGGCACAACGTTGCGGCTGTGGCTCATCTCCGCCAGGGCCGTGAGGCGGTGATCGGGGACCTGCGCCAGCGCTGTCGAGGACTCGGTGGTGGAGAAGGGGTGGGGGGCTACGGTAGCCGAGCGGCCGGTCAGGGCGTTAAAGAGCGACGACTTACCCGAGTTCGGAACGCCGACCAGCCCGAGTCGCTCCACAGCGGCCAGGCTACCGGCTAGCTTTGCTCACATGTCCAAGAAGACCAACAAGCGCAAGCTGTCTGCCAAGAAGAAGGCCAACCACGGCAGCAAGCCCAACGCCGGGCGCGGCTGAGCCTTCTCGCCAGCGCTGCTGAGGCGGCATCAGCTAGGTCCCGCATCAGCGGGCTGACCGGAGAAGAGTGAAGCTTCCGGCCCTTTCGGACCACCACCTTTTCGTCCTGTGGGTGGAGCTGGCCGCCCTGTTGGTGGTTGCTCGGCTCCTGGGGAACCTGGCCCGCCGGCTCGGCCAGCCAGCAGTCGTGGGTGAGCTGCTCGCCGGCCTGGTGCTGGGCCCCTCGATATTCGGCCACCTTTGGCCGGCGGGGTTCGCCTGGTTCCTGCCATCCGGGCAGGGGCAGGGCAGCCTGCTCCTGGCTGTCTCCAACCTCGCCCTGGTCCTGCTGCTGGTGGTCATCGGTGCCGACACTGACCTCCCACTCATCCGCAGCTTGGGCCGGGCAGCCGCGTTCGTCTCTGCGTCCAGCCTGGTCGTCCCCTTCGTGGTCGGGCTGGGCGTGGCTGAGCTGGTGTCCTCCCAGCTCCTCGGGGCCGACCGGAACCACCTGGTGTTCGACCTGCTCATGGCGGGGTCCATGGCGGTCTCCTCGCTCCCGATCATCGCTCGGATCATCGGCGGCCTCGGCGCCACCAGACGCAACTTCGGTCAGCTCGCATTGGCCGCAGGAACGGCTAACGACACCTTCGGGTTCCTCGTGCTGGCGCTGGCAACCGGGCTGGCAAGCGCTGGAGGGGGGGGCCGGCTCGCAGGGACATTTCTCGGGCTGGCGCTGCTCGTGGTGGTGCTGTTCACCCTGGGCCAGAAGACTGCGGACGCCCTGCTCCGGCGCATCCGGCGGTCGGGCCCCGACGTCACCGGATCGCTGTTCATATTCCTCACCGCCGCCCTGGCCGTGGCGGCCGCGGCTCAGGGAATCGGAGTCGAGGGAGCACTGGGTGGGTTCCTGGCTGGGGTGATCCTCGGCAGGTCCCGGTTCCAGCAAGGTGACGCCCTGGCGCACATGGAGCGCTTCTCGTCGGCATTCCTGGCTCCCATCTATTTCGGGACCGCGGGCCTGCGTGTCGACCTGGGGGTCATGGCCCACCCCTCGGTTGCTCTGGCGTTCGGGCTGCTGACGGTGACTGCCGGGGCCTCCAAGCTCGTGGGGTCGGTTGCCGGCGCCAGGGCAGCTCGCCTGGGCTGGCGCGAGAGCGCAGCGCTGGGTGTCGGCCTCAACGGACGGGGCGCCCTTCAAGTGATAATCGCCAGTGCCGGCCTGGCGATAGGGGTCTTCAGCCAGGCTGCCTATACCGTGGTGATCCTGCTGTCAATGGTGACGTCGGTGGTGGCGTCTCCCGTGCTCGCCCTGTTGGTGCGGGGTTGGCGGGGGACCGACTCGGAACGCCAGCGCCTGGACCGCGAGGACCAGCTCGAACGCAACGTCGTAGTCAGGGGTGAGCGCTTGTTGCTCCCCACCCGGGGCAGCGTGAACTCCATCGTCGCTGCGGAGGTCCTGCACTGCGCCTGGCCCGAAGAGTCGCCGGTCACGATCCTGTCGATCGACGAGGAGGGCCAGGACAGCCCGCCAGAAACAGACGCTGCCGCAGAGGTGCTCCACCCTCGCAAGGTGGATCGGCGCCACGTCTCCTCCGCCGCGGTGCTCGACTCCATCCTGGCTGAGGCTCAGCTTGGCTATGGAGTAATAGGCCTTGGCGCGACTGACAGCCCTGCCCCCGGCAAGCTCCTTTCTTTGATGGTGGACGACCTGGTTGTGCGCAGCCCCATCCCGCTGGTCATCGTCCGCCGTGCTCGCAACCTCGACGGGCCGCTACCCCCGGCGTTCGCGCGGGTGCTCGTACCCGTCGCCGGCACCGCGTCGTCACGGGCAGGCCAGGAGGTGGCCTGCAACATCAGCTCCCACCTGGGCACCGCCGTGGTGCTGCTTCATGTCGTCACCCGGCCAGAGGAGGACGACGGTGCGACGGGCGAGGCGGGGGCGGCGGCGGGCGAGGCGGGGGCGGCGGGAGTGGCCGGGACACGCTCCAACCCGGACGGTGCAGGACAGGGCCGCTCTGCGACGAACGTGGGCCATGGCGTCTTGGACGGCGCCAGGGAGCTGGCCCGCGAGCTGGGCGTGACCACCGAGACGTTGGTGCGTCACGGATTGGCCGCAGGGCCGGAGATTGTCTCGGCTGCCGAGCACGTGGACGCCGACCTAGTTGTCCTGGGCACCACTGCTCGCCTCGTCTCGGGACAGCCGTTCCTTGGCCACACCGTCGAGCACGTGCTGGCCAAGGCTGCCGCCACTGTCGTGGTCGTGGTTCGCCCCGACCCGATCCGCTCCGCCCCTACCCGCTCCGCCCCTACCCACTCCGCCCCGACCCGCTCCAACGGAGCCCCTCCCTCCGCAGGGTCCTGACCGAGCGCTCTTTATCCGGTCAAGGCTTCGGAGACCAGCTCAGCTACCAGCTCAGGCGCCTCCAGGCTCACCGGAGAGGACCCCCGGTACGCAAGCTCCCTTACTCTGGCTCGTGGCAGCCGGCGAGAGAGCTCGTCAGTCACGAGATCGAGCAGCTCGTCCTCGACAACTCGCCCGATGGTCACTGCAGCCTCTACCTCCCCTAGCCGACTGGCTACAGCGGGGAACTCGATCCGCCGCATATCCTGGTGGTTGCGGAGATGGTCCCAGGCCATGTCCGCCAGGGTCGCCTGCACCGCCTCGGACGCGTCCGGGTTCTCGGCCTCGACGAAAGTGTGAACCTGCTCCCTGCCGTCCTCGCCCTCCCTCGCCAGGAATATCGCCTGGAAGTAAGGAGCTACGACCTCGGACATCTCGGCCATGGTCTCCTTCAAGTTGGCCATGGTATCTTTCATACGGCGGCGCCTGACCTCCACTGCGGCCTCCACCTTCGACGGACTGTCCTTGTCCGAAAGCTCGGGAAGCGACGGGTCGAGCACCACAAGCTGCGCCACACGCTCCGGCACCTCCAGCGCAGCAGCAAAGGCACTTGTTGCGTCCATGTCTGTGGCTACCAGGACCGAAGCGTTGGCATCCGCAGCCGCGAGCACCACATAGAGGTCCCCTTCTGGGTGCGCCGACGTCGCCGATCCGCCCGAGCTGCCCGAACCACGCTGGTCTACGAACACAACCGAGACCCCTGGCCCCAGCAATGATGCCACGTCCAGCCAGTACCGGTGGTCCATGGTCATCGGGTTCAGAAACACCACCTCTGGCGGAGTCGTGCCAGACAGGACGGAACCGAGAGCTGTGCCGTCCTCCGCCGTCACGGTCCGGTAGAGGAGCTGGGGCATGGCGCTACGCGGTGCAAATGAACGTAATACACGAGATAAACTTCAAGAATAGACTAATCGCACAGGAGTGAGGGTTTGGACCCGGACATTTCGTGAAACACTCAAGGTTCGCTAGCCCAGCGCAGAACTTGGCACAAAACTTTGAGAGGTCGGGCGTGACAGTGTTAGGCTCTACCTGGGAAATAACCTTGCTATCGGCGGTCCGCTGCCAGGTCAGAAGGTGCTCCCCAGTGGGCGCTAGGACCTCAATTAGAGAGGGCTCGGCGTGCGAAGTACCATGGATGCGGCAGACTTAGAGGGAACATAGGACAACGCACGGTAAGGTGTCCCGGTGAAAGGAACCACAAGCCCGAAGGCCTTGTGATCTCTGTTCAGGTTCTGAGCCTGGGTCCAGTCAAGCGCGCCGAACGTGCGGACAGCAGCTGCAACCTCCGGCGAGGAACGAGCACTGTTCAAAGTGGCGGCGTCGGGAAGACCGCCTAGCGAAACGCTCTCAGGTTCGCCACCCACAGTGTTCGGCGTCCCTGACGGACCACCCTTGGCCCAAGCGGCGGAATACGGAAGGCCCAGCAGCACGGCCGCGGCGGTCGACGTACCCGCCAGCTTCATGAACTGGCGGCGTGTCACGCCAGAACCGTTCGTTTGGGAAGCCGCCTGGGTGGGCATGAGGCTGGCGAGGAGCCGGGCGCTGGCCTTAACGCCAAGCAGCCGAACGAGACTCAGGCGCAGGCGGACGCCTGCTCGGACCTGGAGACACTGATCGTCGCCCAGAAGGAGCAGTGGCTCGGAACGCTCGAGCAGGCGTTCGCGCACCACCGATGGCAGGGATTCATCCTGGAGGCCGAGAACCTCGATGCCGCCACGTGTTGCCGTATCCACCGCTTCCGCTGCATTGCGACAGAGATCGCACGACAAGTTTGCAACTAGGCGAAGTCTCTTGGACATTGGGTACACCTCTCTCTTGGCCTTGGTCCAAGACTAACAGGATCAGCTGAACCCGTCAAGTCGGTGCGATCCCTCGCCGCCGAGTGTGGTGGCTGTGGCGATGGCGTCCTGTGGTCTTGGCTACCTCGGTGGCAAGGGCGGAACCGTATGCTATTGTATTAGATGACTTATGGCGGTAACGAGTGGTTCGATCAGGTCTGGCAGCACCTTCCTCATCTTGACGGCTACTCCTCGAATGGTCGTCTTAGGTTGGGGACGATTAGTGCGCTGCTTCATACCACCTCCGCAGAGATCTTGAGCATGTATCGGGTGCTCCGGGGCCTTGTTAGTTAGCGACGGCTGTGATGATAGACGATGGGCTTGGTTGGGAGGCTACCAACCGTCCTGTCAAGCTTCACGGATTGCTGGCCCACGACCTTCGTGCTCGTCGCCGGTCGGAGGTGGGCGCGGCGGGCCGGCGCGCCTCCGCTCCATTCCTTGCCTCAGGGCCTCAGGCCAACTCCACGCCAAAGCTGGTGGCCAGGCCGCAACGTCCGGCGTCGGTGACATGCACCGCCCTGCTGGTGGGTGAGCGCCGGAGCCAGCCAAGCTCGGTCAAGCGCACGAGGAGCGCCGCGCCGAGGGCGCCCGCAAGGTGGTGGCGCTGCTCGCTCCAGTCCACGCAGTAGCGGATGAGCGAGCGGCCGGTCCCCACCGGGACCTTTACTCCGAGCTCGTCCATCCAGGTCCTCCCGGCCTCTGTGAGGCGGTAGCCACAGTCCCAGCCGGGGGCCGATAGCCGGTCCCGCTGGGTCGGTGGCAGGTGCGTCGATGGCGGGTCGGTCGATGGGGGGTTGAAGGTCCCGTCGCCCCCGATGAGGGCCTCTCGGTCGAGGAGGGCAGCCATGATCGCGGTGCCCAACTGCCCGGCCAGGTGGTCGTAGCAGGTCCGGGCGGCTCGCAGCGCGTTCGCCCGGGTCCCCTCCCTGAGGGACCGCACCGGGGAGGGCTGCGCCAGGCCGGCCAGCGTCTCGAGCAGCTCACCCACCTCGCGTCCGGCCATGCGGTAGTAGCGGTGACGGCCGTGATGCTCCACCACGAGCAAGCCAGCCGATACCAGCCTGGCCAGGTGCGCACTGGCAGTCGACGGCGCCACCCCCGCCTCCATGGCAAGCGTCGTGGCGGCGAGGGCTCGACCGTCACCCAGCGCCAGCAACATCTTGGCCCGGCCGCGATCCGCCAGGGCTCCGGCTACAGCGGCGATATCGGCGTCCCCGGTCTGTCCCACACAGTGAGGCTACGAGGCCGATACTTCGTCCGCTGACGAAGCGATAGGGGTCAAGACTGGCACGATGGCAGCGGCGCTGGCTCTCGCCGCAATCTGCACCGGCTATTTCATGGTGATCCTCGACACCACGGTAGTGAACGTGGCCCTGCCCAGCCTGGGGCACGACCTGCATACCGGTGTGGCGGGCTTGCAGTGGGTGGTGGACAGCTACACCCTGGTCCTGGCGGGATTGCTGCTCGCCGCCGGGGGCATGGCTGATCGCCTTGGAGCCAAGAGGGTCTTTCAGGCTGGGATGGGCATCTTCGCCCTGGCCTCGGCCGTCTGCGGCTTGGCCCCGAACGTAGCCACGTTGATCGGGGCCCGCTCGGTCCAGGGAT
Organism: Acidimicrobiales bacterium; assembly: GCA_050744085.1. GTDB lineage: Bacteria > Actinomycetota > Acidimicrobiia > Acidimicrobiales > JAJPHD01 > JAVKSL01. The sequence continues at coordinate 14,337 of JBOGGU010000074.1, read as the reverse complement.
TGGGGGCTGCGCTCACCGTGCCCGCCTCGCTGTCCCTCCTCCAGGCGGCTTACCCGGAGCGGGCTGCCCGAGCGCGGGCCTTCGGAGTCTGGGGTGGGGTTGCGGGAGTGGCCGCCGGAGCTGGCCCAATCCTGGGTGGGCTCCTAGTGGTCGGGTTCGGCTGGAGGGCGGTGTTCTTCCTGAACGTCCCGATTGCCCTGGCCGGGCTCTTGCTCACCGCCCGCCACGTTCCCTCTCCGGGAGCGCGACCCCGCAGCTTGGATCTCGGGGCACAGGTGATCGGCATCCTGGCACTGGCTGGCCTGACCGGCGCCCTCATCGAGGCGGGAACGAGGGGGCTCGCCGATCCCCTGGTGGTGAGCGGCCTGGGCGTATTCGTGCTGGCTGGGGTCGGCTTCGTTGCCGTCGAGCTCCGGGCTGCGAGCCCCATGCTGCCGCTGCGGCTGTTCAGGAACCCCACCTTCTCGGCCGCGAACGCGGTGGGCCTGCTCATCAACCTCGGTTTCTACGGGCAGCTGTTCGTTGCCACGTTGTACTTCCAGGATCTCAGGGGCTACTCGGCACTGTCAACCGGGTTGGCCCTGTTGCCCGAGGCCGGCATGGCCAGTGTCGCCTCGATCCTCTCCGGCCGGGTCATGGCCCGCACCGGCCCGCGCCTGCCGATGGCGGTCGGACTCGGCCTGGGCGGCGCCGGCCTACTCGGATGGCTAGCTGCCGGGCCCCACAGCTCATTCCTGATCCTGGTGGCGCCGCTGGTAGCCGTTGGCTTCGGCATGGCATTCACCATGCCTGCGGCGACAGCCGCAGTGATGGGAGCCGCTCCTGACGAGCGGGCTGGGGCCGCTTCGGGGTGCATAAACGCGGCGCGCCAGGTGGGCGGGGTCATCGGGATCGCTCTGCTGGGTGCCCTCGTCGCCCACCGTCGCAGTTTCGTCTCCGGGCTGCACGGGGCCGTGGCGATCGGCGGAGCAGCCTTCCTGCTTGGGTGCGCGCTCACCCTCTTATTCGTGGAGCCGGGGCGCCCCTGGCGGCTGGCGAGCTGGCGCGGCTAGCCAAGCAGCTCTCGTGCTGCGATGATCTCCCTGGCGACCTCGGCCATGCGCTGGTTGTTGTCCCTGGCACGGCGTTGGATCCGGGCAAAGGCCTCGGCTTCGGTGAGGTGGGTGTGCTCCATGAGGATGCCCTTGGCCCGTTCCACCAACTTGCGGGTCTCCAACGCGTCGGTGAGACGATCCACCTCGGCGCGCATCGCTTCGAGCTCGCCGTGCCGTGAGACTGCCAGCAGGAGGGCGGAACCAACCTGGCTGGGCGTGACCGGTTTGACCAGGTATGCAGCCACCCCGCACGCCACAGCCTCTTCGACCAGAGTGGGGTCGTCGTAAGCGGTCACCGCCACGATGGGCACCCTGCGCCCGGCCGATACGCGCCTTGCCACGTCAAGGCCGGACATGCCCGGCATCATCAGGTCCAGCACCATCACCTCGGGGAGCGTCGCGGCGGCGGCGGCAACTGCGCGCTCGCCGTTATCCACCCTGGACACCACGTCGTGGCCGAGGGCGGTGAGCGTGCGCTCGAGGCTCAGCGCGATCACCGGGTCATCCTCGGCTATCAAAACCCGCACCGGCGAACTCCCTCCCTGGCCCCGCAGCCCCTGGCCCGACAGCCCCTGTCCCCGTAGCGGCGGCGGCTGCGCCAGCCGGATGGTCCTCGTCAGCCGAGAAAGCCACCTCGACCACCCAGCCCTCCTCGACGACGCTACTGACCATCCGACCTGCCAGGCCGTCCTCCACAATCCTGCTGACCAGGCTCAGGCCCAAACCCTCGGGCGACTCACCGGGCCCAGCCCCCTCGTCGCGGACACGCAGGACGACCTCGTCGCCCTCGCCAGCGATGCTGACCTCCACCTGCCCCTTTCCGTGGCGGAGAGCGTTGGTAACCAGCTCGTTTACCACAAGTGCAGTCCAGGTCGCCCGCTTGCCAGCCACCTGGGCCCCTTCCCCTCCGGTGACACGCACGCCCCGGGCGCCCCCAATTCGATCCGACAGGAGGCCCACGATCCGGTCGACCACGGGGCGCAGCGCCACCTTTCCCTCGCCGGCGCTCGCCAGGGCCTGGTGTACTGCGGCCACGCTCTGGATCCGGCTCAGGGTCTCGTCGACCACCGTGCCCAACTGGCTTCCCTCCTTGGACGCCTCCAACGAGAGCAGGTCGGCTACGAGCTGGAGGTTGTTCTTGATGCGGTGGTGGGCTTCGTCTGCCAGGAGCCGCTCCATCCTGGCGGCTGCCTCGGCACGGGCCCGGTCCCTGGTGGTCTGGCTGATCGCCTGGGCCAGGAACCCGCTCAGCACGCACGCCCCGACGAGCATGGCCACGTGGATGGCCATGTCGCTGCCAGTGTGCACCACGGGCGAGCTGACGGTGGCGACCAGGTAGCCGACTATGGCCAACACGTATAGGACGGCTTGGCGCCCCAGGGGCTCTGTGGCGGCGATGAACGGGATGACCAGGAAGTAGAGCAGGTAGTAGTCGTCGGCCCAATGGCCCCCCAAGTGTACGAACACGCTCACGAGGACCACCACGGCGGCGGCCCATGTGGCCAGGGCCAGCTCGGCACGCCGCGTACCCATCCACCGTCTCCAAGGCATGAGGGCGAGGGCGCCGTTCACCGACGCGGCTGCGGCGACCAGCGCCAAGATAAGTATGTGGTCGGCTGGAGCGGCATGCCAGGAAGGCGAGAGTGTCCCCACCAGCACCACCGCCGCGGACACCCACCCGAGGGTGAGTGCCACCCGGACCATCGTGAGGCGTAGGGGCGCCAGTAGCTCCGTGTCGGAGGTTGGCGCTATGATGCGGTTCATAACCACATTGTGGACCTGCTCACGACGGTAGGCACATTCGCGGTCACGAGGCCGGCTGCCCTTTCGGGTGGTCGGCCTTCATCGTTTTGCGAGAAGGGGACACGATGGGCATCGCCGCCGAGGACGTCTTCGGACAGTACCTGTTGGACATTCGAAGTCACCGCCTGCTCACCAAGCAGGACGAGATCGACTTGGCTCGGGCCGTGGAGGCCGGGCTGGAAGCCGACGCCGAGCTGGGCAAGCTCAGCACAGAGGACAGCTCCGAACTCACCCAACGCCGCAGGGCTACCCTGGCACGCCAGCGCAGGCTGGGCCAGACCGCCCAGCAAGAGTTCGTCGAAGCCAACTTGCGCCTGGTCATCTCGATAGCAAAACGTTACAGGTCCTCGGGGGTGCCCCTGGAGGACTTGGTCCAGGAAGGCAACCTGGGGCTCCTACGGGCCGTCGAGCGCTTCGACTGGCGGAGGGGCTTCCGCTTCTCGACCTATGCCAGCTGGTGGATCCGCCAAGCCATCGCAGCGGGCATCCGCACGTCTGCACACGTCATATATCGACCCGCACACGTGTGCGACCGGATCCGGGCGGTCCAGGAGGCGCAGAAGCGCCTGGAGGTAGCCCTGGGTCGCCGGCCCCGTCCCGCGGAGCTGGCCGCCGATACCGGGCTGGCGGAGCAACAAGTGGTCGAGGTCCTTGCGCTGCTGGTCGAGCCTCGCTCGCTGTCCGAACCCTCGAGCCGAGACGGAGGGGACACCCCGCTGTCTGACGTGATACCAGACCCCTGCGCCGACCCGCCCTTCGAGCGCCTGGCCGCCAACCTGTTGCCGACGGAGTTGGCCCGCCTCTTGGCCCCCCTGGACGAGAGGGAGCTGCTGATCCTCGGGCTGCGCTACGGTCTCCCTGGCAGCCACCGCTCTGGCCTGACCAGCCTCGCTGGCCATCTGGAGGATCCCGAACCCCTCACCCTCGCCGCCGTCGCAAAGCACATGGACCTAACCTCCCAGCGCATCAGCCAGATCACCGAGGGCGCCCTGGCCAAGCTCCGCCACCCCTCTTGGCTCTCGACCTGGGAAGCGGTGGCTGCCGAGTACTGAGAAGTCTCAGCAGTCAAAGGCAGCAGCCATCGCGCGACAAGCCAACTGCATGACCTCAGGACCCATGGTGCAGATCAGGTCTACCAGGTAGCCGCGAGGCAACAGGGTGACATTGTCAAAGCTGAAGGCACACTCGGTCGGCATACCCTCCTCCGGGCCCACCAGGACCTCTGTAGGAATGTGGCGAACGGTCCTGGTCGCAGGCGCCACTGAAAGGCGGCGCAGTATCGGAATCGCTTCGGAACGGGTCAGGACGAGCACCGGCCGCCGACCCATCTCCGGGTGCTCCGACCACCATACCTCACCCCTCTTGGGCATCTTCATCAGGAGGACTTCACCACGGTTCCTCGGCGATCATCGACTTCGCTGAGGCCTCCGCGACCGCTTCGAACTCGTCGTCAGGCGGGACCCGTCGATAGCCCTCGACGATTGCCAGCCCAACCTTGCGCCGTCGCCGCGCTTCGAGCAGGTCTGACAGCCCAAGCCTTACCGCCTCTGAGCGCGACCGGACGACCCCCTCGGCAACGAGCTCATCGAGGGCTCGCGCAAGGTCGTCAGTGACCCGAACCACCAGCTGTTGTGCCATGCGAGATTCATGATATTATGCAATGCGCTCCAGTCAGCCGCTGCCCTGTCAGTTGGGCAGGCCCTGCCACTGGGCACCCCGGGCACAGAGGACCTGAGCAAGCACTGAGGGCCGGTCGGACATGATCCCGTCCACGCCCAAGTCCACCAGCCGCTCCATCTCGACTGGGTCGTCGATGGTCCACACGTGCACCGCCACCCCGACGCGGTGAGCGGCCCGGACCAACCGCTGGTCCACAACTTTCATCTTTCCCAGGGTCAAGGGCACCTGGATCGCCGCATGGCGGGTGGGCAGCGGCCTGAGGTGCAGCCGGCCTGCGAGCCAGATCCGGCCAATCGCTCGCGCCGCACCCGCCGTTGGCACCCTGGGGGCATGGGTCGAGAAGGCTGACAGCGAGGCCGGGTTGAACGAGGCGACCATCACGTCGTCCACCCGTCCGTGGGCCGAAAGCACCCGTGCCACAGCCCCTTCGTAGGGCTCGACCTGCGGCACCGTCCGCTTTATGTCCAGGTTCAGAAGGACCCCCGGGAACTCCTCCAGGACCTCGTCCAGGGTGGGGATGGCATAAGCCGACTCCGCGGGTGCCCTGCCCCGAAAGGGATACTCCGCGGCGCCGCGCCCAGGGCTGACCTCCTCGCCTGGCACGAACCACCAGGCGGCGTCCAACGACTTCACCTGCGCCAGCGTCATCTCGGCAATGACGCCGCTGCCGTTGGTCGTCCTGTCGACGGTGGGGTCGTGGCAGACGACCAGGGCTCCGTCAGAGGTGGCGTGGACATCCAGCTCCAGGGCAGTGGCCCCGGCCGCCACGGCCGTCCTCATCGCCGCCAGGGTGTTGGACGGCCCCTCTCGTGCGCCTCCCCGGTGCGCGTATGCGAGCACCCGACGCTCCAGCCACGGGTTTTCAGTGGCCACAACCCCACGCTAACCAGCCGGCACGGCTCCACGCCAACCAGCCGGCGCGGCCCCACGCCAACCAGCCGGCACGGCCCCACGCCAACCAGCCGGCGCCGGCCCCACGCTAGCCTTCCCCTCCCATGCTGGACCACGTCCTCCTCGACGTCATCGCCACGGTCCGGGACGGCTTCGAGGCCGCCCTGCTGGAGCGCCAACCAGGCGAGGAGCGCTTCCAGGTGGACGTCTTCCTGGGCGACCTGTCGTGGGAAGGCTCGTACAGCCTGCCGGGAGAGGGCTACCCGCCCCGGGTGCGGGCAGACATCGGGCTCGTCTGGCCCACGTGGAGCCAAAGCGCATACCGGTCGTGGTCGATCGGCGAGCCACACGACGAACCTCCCGAGCTGCTGGTGGAGGTGGCGCTGCGAGTCCAGCGGCTGGCCGTGGAGCCTGGCCCGGCTCAGATGCTCGCGGTCCTCCCAGAGCCACCCCTGGTGGGCACCGAGTCACTGGAGCGCTCCGGGCCGACCATCGAAAAGGTATTCGGCGAGGACCTGGCCACCTCTGAGCACGCAGGCGAGGTCGCCTACGACGGGACGCTCAGCTTGGACGACGCGATCCTCGGGGATCCGGCGGCGTTGCGCACGATGCTGTCGGGGCTGGCTTCCTGGGTGGCCTCCACCCTCGTGCGCCTGGCAGACCTCGACCTGGCATTCCTCCCTCCCGGCGACGACCCTCCCGGCGACGACGAGGAGAGCATCGACAGCCCCTGAGGGCGCGTCTTCAGCGGTTAGCCTGAGCGGCCGTGACCTCCACCGCCAGCACCGCATCCACGGACAACGAGCACCGGCTCCCACGATCGGCCTCCCCCCGCCGGTACAACCTGGTGATAGCCCCCGACCTCGAGGAGGCCAGCTTCAGCGGCAGCGTGGACATCGACCTGGACATCCACGAGCCAGTGAGCGAAGTGCTGCTGAACGCTGCCGAGCTCCAGGTGAGCACTGCCCTCCTTTCCCCCGCCGTCGGCGGCCCCCCCGACGGCGGCCACGGCCAGAAGGCCGCGGCGGCCACGGCGGCCAGCACCACGGCCACGGCGGCCATGGTCAGCCTCGACGCCGAAGCCGAGCGGCTCACCGTCGCCTTCCCTGGGCCCATCGCCCCGGGCTCCTGGCAGCTCCACCTGGACTTCTCCGGCGCCATCAACGACAAGCTGGCTGGCTTCTACCGCAGCCGCTTCACCGGCTCCGACGGCGCCCCCCATACCCTCGGTGTCACCCAGTTCGAGGCCACAGATGCCAGACGGGCGTTCCCCTGCTGGGACGAGCCCGACCGCAAGGCAGTCTTCTCCCTCACCCTTGAGCTCCCCCCCGGCATCACGGCTGTCTCCAACACCGCCCTGGCCTCCGAGTCCGAGGGCCCCAACGGCCGCAGGACACTGCGCTTCGCCGACACCATCACCATGTCCACCTACCTGGTGGCATGGGTAGTGGGGCCCCTGCAGGCCACGGAACCGCTCGACGTGGGCGGGGTGCCGCTGCGGGTGGTCCACGTCCCCGGCAAGGAGCACCTGACCGCCTTCGCCCTCGAGGTGGGCGCCCACGCGCTGGCATTCTTCACCGACTGGTTCGGCATCGCATACCCAGGCGACAAGCTGGACCTGATCGCCGTGCCCGACTTCGCCTTCGGGGCCATGGAGAACCTGGGCGCGGTCACCTTCCGGGAGACACTCCTCCTGCTCGACCCAGCCGCAGCCGCCCGTGTGGAGATGGAGCGGGCCGCCGACGTGATCTGCCACGAGATCGCCCACATGTGGTTCGGGGACCTGGTCACCATGCGCTGGTGGAACGGGCTCTGGCTGAACGAGGCCTTCGCCACCTACATGGAGATCCTGGCAGTCGACGCTTTCCGGCCCGAGTGGCAGCGCTGGGGCAGCTTCGCCAGCGCCCGGGCCGCCGCATTCGCCACCGACGGGCTGTCCTGCACCCGGCCCATCGAGTACCCCGTGACCCGCCCGGCCGATGCCGAAGGCATGTTCGACGTCCTCACCTACGAGAAGGGCGCCAGCGTGCTCCGCATGCTCGAGCGCTACCTCGGGACCCCCGGCTTCCAGGCGGGCATCCGTCGCTACCTCGGCGCCCACGCCCACGCCAATGCCGAGACCACCGACCTCTGGGACGCCATCGAGACGGCGAGCGGCGAGCCGGCCCGGGCCACCATGGACACCTGGATCTTCCAGGGCGGCCACCCCCTCGTGAGCGTGTCGGCGGAGGGCACAGAGGTCCGGCTCACCCAGCAACCATTCCGCTACCGGGAGGTTCACCCCGCAGGCCCCGCGCCAGGGGACTCCATAGGCGCCGACTGGCAAGTCCCCGTGCTGCTCCGCATTGGAGTAATAGGCCGCGGTGAGCCAAACACCACTATCCACTCCCGAAAGGTGCTCCTGGGCCCGGCCGGCGCGACGGTCGAGGCGCCCGGCGAGATTGCCTGGGTGGTGGCGAACGCCGGGGGGTCGGGCTTCTACCGGGTCCGCACGCTCGGGGAGGCAAACCCCCCCCTGGCGAACCTGGACGCAGTCGAACGCTTCAACTGCGTGTCCGACACCTGGGCTACGACTCGGGCCGGCCTGGTCGGGCTCAGCGAGTGCGTCAGGCTCCTACGCATGGTGGTGGAGGACGGGGAGGCCGACCCCGACGTGTGGGGGGTCGTCGTCTCCGTCCTGGGCGCACTGGACCTGGCCGTCTCCAAGGCGGATCGGCCCGCGGTCCAGGCCTTCGTCAGGGAGCTGGTGCGCCCGACCTTCGCCCGGGTCGGCTGGCGAGCCGCTCGGGGAGAGGACGAGCGGGGGGGCAAGCTGCGCGCCACCCTCCTCGCCACGCTGGGGACCATTGGAGCGGACCCCGAGGTCCGAGCGCGCGCCACGAGCCTGCACGCCAAAGCTCTGGCCGGCGGGCCGAGCATCGACCCCGACCTGGCCGGCGCCGTGGTGGGGGTGGTGGCAGCCGTTGGAGGTGCCGACGCCTACGAGTCCTTCCTGGATCGCTGGCGCCACCCGGCCAACCCCCAGGAGGAGCTCCGCTACATGTACGGCCTCGCTGGCTTCGAGGAGCCCGAGCTGGTGGCGAGGACCCTGGCGGCGTCGCTCGGCGACATCCGGACCCAGGACGCCCCCTACATGCTGAACCGCCTGCTCACCAACCGCCCAGGTGGCCCGGCTGCGTGGGCCTTCGTCAGGGAGCACTGGGACGAGCTCTGCGCCAGGTTCCCCGACAACACCATCCCCCGGATGCTGAGCGGGCTCAGCTCGTTGGTGGACCCGGAGCTGGCTGCCCAGGTGCACGCTTTCTTCGCGGAGCACCCGCTCCACTCGGGGCAGCGCAGCTTGGACCAGACCCTGGAGCGCCTGGACATCAACGTCGCCTTTGCCGAGCGAGAAGGCCCCCACCTGGTGCAGGCCCTGCAATAGCGCCCGCTCGGGCGCTTATGGGCCTCCGAGTCCGAGGAAGCTGAGAAGCCCGCACGTCTCGGTGCTCCGCTGGAGGGGGGTCATGGACAGGTCGTCGACCTTCACACCGTGGCCGGCGGTGCCGAGGGCGTGGAGGAAGCCGAAACCCCCCGACGATGCGTGGGTGACGAAGCCGGTGGCTCCGCTGGGGATGCGGACCACGGAGTCGACCGCGCCGACAGCGTCCGCCCTGACCGTGGCAAGGGCGGCGTCACCCGAGGCGCCGAGGCCGGGCGAGACCAGGTAGAGCTTGACCGCTGAGCCCGGCGCGAACCCGGTGCCGGAAACCCTCACGGAGCGCCCCGCTCCGGCCAAGCCAGCGCAACGGAGTGGCTGGACGTCGAGTGACCCCAGCTCTTGCCGCGGGGCCGGAGGCCGCCGCCCCGCCGGGGCCAGGGGCGCCTCCACCGGGGCCGGGTCCCTGGGGAACCCAGCCGCGGTGCGCGAGCTGGCAGCGGCCACGAAAGCCGCCACTGCTCCTGCATAACCCTGCTGGCCCTGGGCGTTGGGGTGGAAGGAGCCGTTGTTCGCAGCGAGGCCATTGACCCAGGCCCCGTCGGTTCCGCAGACTCCGTGGCCGGCGAAAGCAGCCGTCGGGTCGGCGAAGCTGACCCCGGCCGCGGCCGCGGCACTGCGAAGCGCCGAGTCCAGCTGCTTGGCTGCAGAGTTCAGGAACCTCTGGTCGGCGGGGGTGAGCAACAGGGCCAGGGAGCCGCAGCCCTGAGCAGCCGGGCTGGTCGGGAACAGCTGGGGGTAGCCGGTGGCGATGACCGAGCTGGCGCGATCGGCACCCGACCGGCGACGGACCGCCGCGTAAGTGCCCTCCGCGCGGGTGCCTGCCACACCGATGCCCGAGCTCACCATGGCGACGAAGGAGGGTGAGTCTGCGCAGCTCGGGTCCTGGGTGGGGAGGCCAAGCAGTCCGGCGACCAGGTTCAACAGGCCCAGCGGGTCGGTCAGCTGGCCGATCAGGCTTTGCTCGACACACGCGGTGAGCACTGGCGCGAACCCGGCGTCGTTTCCGCCGATGGTGATGGTGACGAGCTTGGCGCTGGTGACGAGCTTGGCGCTGGGGCCCAGGGCTGCGTGGTCGAGCTGGGGAGGCTCGGTCTTGAAGCCCTGGCTAGTGACGTCGGCAGTGGCGGCCCCGCTGCACGCGAAGAACCCGAGCGAGAGGTGGTAGTTGGTAGCCAGCAGCTCCGGGTACGCGGCTGACGAGCGGTGGCACGTGTCGGTGGCGGTGTCGGAGCCGGGGAGGAACGGGGGTATGCCCTCCCCCGAGGCGTAGGAGTCGCCGAGCGCCACGTAGCTCGGCTGGGGAGGCGAGCTGGTTGTGGCGGCGGCGGGGAGCCCGACAGCAAGAGCCGCCAGTGACAGGCCAGCCGTTGCAACCGCCAGCCGAGCCCGTCTCCTGCGCATCGTCCAACCTTCCGACAGCTTCCTGGCATCCACCGTAGTCGAGTGCTGCGCCGCGGAAACGCCATGTGTGTCGCCCAAAGCATTAGCCCTGTTCAGAGCAGTCAAGACCTGATCAGCGACACACATGGCTTTTCCGCTCAGCAGCACTAGGTAGGCTGAGGCCTCATGGCGCTGGCCGAACACCGATCCGGGCCTTTCACCGTCGAGGACGTGTGGGCGATACCCGACGACTGCTTTCGCTACGAGCTGCTGGATGGAGTCCTCATAGTGAGCCCCTCCCCGTATGTCGACCACCAGCGGGTAGTCATCCGACTTGCCCTCTTACTCACCTTGGCTGGACAGCCCGACTACGAGACGCTGCCCGCTCCGCTGGATTGGAAGATCAGCAACGAGCGCATGTTCGAGCCCGACATCCTGGTAATCCGCTCCGACGACCCGGCATACAAGCGCATCGAGCACCCACCCCTGCTGGCGGTCGAGGTCCTCTCGCCCTCCTCACGGATCAGGGACTGGAACGACAAGAGGGTGGCCTATGGGGAGGCTGGCCTGCCCGTCTACTGGATCGTGGACCCGGCCGGGCCCTCCCTCACTGTATTCGAGCTGGAGGGTGAGACGCTGGTGCAACGGGCCCAGGTCACCGGCGAGGAGGCCTACATGGCGCAGCACCCCTTCAGCGTCGAGGTGGTCCCAGCCCGACTCGTGAGGTGAAGGCCCGGCGCCTGCGGGTCGCCGTCGTCGGGGCCGGGCTCGGGGGGCTTTCAGCGGCGTGCCACCTGGCCGGGGCGGGACACGAGGTGGTGGTGCTGGAGCGAACCTGCCAACCAGGGGGCCGGGCAGGCGTGTTGGAGCAGGGCGGCTTCCGGCTCGACACCGGCCCGTCCGTGCTCACCATGTCGGGCATCCTGGATGCCACCTTTGCCGCGGCAGGGGCGTCGATGGACGATCACCTCACCCTACGCCGGGTCGACCCGGCCTACCGGGCCTGCTTCGCCGCTGGAGACGACCCCTACGGCGGTGGCGTCATCCACGTCCGCCACGGTCGCGAGGCCATGTGCGAGGAGCTCCGCTCGACGTGCGGGCCGGCGGAAGCGACCGCCTTTGCAGGCTTCTCCGACTGGCTGGTCGAGCTGTACCGCCTGGAGATGGGCTCCTTCATCAACCGCAACTACGACTCGCCCCTCGACTTGTTGCGCCAAGCCTCAGCCCTCGTCGCCCTGGCCCGCCTGGGGGGCCTGCGCCGGCTGTCGGCGGTGGTAGCCGAGCGCTTCGCCGACCCACGGCTGCGCAAGCTGTTCTCCTTCCAGGCGATGTACGCAGGGCTCGCCCCCACCGAGGCCCTTGCCCTGTTCGCGGTGATCACCTACATGGACTGCGTGGAGGGCGTCTGGTTCCCGCTCGGCGGGATGCACTCAGTGGCGCGGGGGCTGGCCACCGCGGCCCGCGAAGCCGGGGCTGAGCTGCGCTACGGCGCGGTGGTGGCCGAGATCCTCCGCTCGGGCGGCGGCCGGGGCCAGGTGAGAGGGGTCCGCCTCGCTGGCGGGGAGCGGCTGGGGGCCGACGTCGTGGTGGCCAACCCGGACCTGCCGGTGGTCTACCGGGAGCTGCTGGACGGCCTTCGCGCCCCGCGTGCCGCCCGGCGCGGACGGTACTCGCCGTCGGCTGTCGTGTGGGTCGCGGGGGTCGGGCCGTCCCCCGACGCTCAAGGGTCGGGAGTGGGCACGGAGGTCCGGCACCACAACCTCCATTTCTCCAAAGCTTGGGAGGGCTCCTTCGACGAGCTGTTGCACGGCGGCCGGCGCATGTCCGACCCGTCGATCCTGGTGAGCGTGCCCAGCGTGAGCGACCCCTCCCTGGCGCCGTCGGGCGGGCGGGCGCTCTTCGCCCTGGAGCCGGTCCCCAACCTGGACGGGCGGGTGGACTGGGCAGCCGAGCGGGGGATTGCGAGAGAGTCGCTGGTGGAGCGGGTTCGCAACCTCGGCTACCTGGGTGGCGGAGCGGTCGAGGTAGAGGCCTTCACCGACCCGCTGGGCTGGCAGGCAGCGGGGATGGAGCGGGGGACGCCGTTTGCGCTGGCGCACCGGTTCTTCCAGAGCGGGCCGTTCAGGCCGGACAACGTCGACGCTCGCGTCCCCGGGCTGGTCCTGGTGGGGTCGGGGACCCGACCTGGTGTGGGGATACCCATGGTGCTGATCTCGGGACGTCTGGCGGCGGAGCGAGTGGAGCGCCTGGCTGCGGGGCACGGCCGGTGAGGCGCGACCGCGACCTTGCCGCCTCCTACCGGCGGTGCCGAGCGCTGCACCGGGCGTGCGGGACCACCTATTTCTGGGCCACGGCCACGCTGCCCGCCTCGGTCCGGCCGCACGTCCACGCCCTCTACGGGTTCTGCCGCCACGCCGACGACATCGTGGACGGGGCGGGCGGCGTCGCAGGCAGGGAGGCCGCTCTGGCCGCCCTCGGGGGCGGGCTGCTTGACGACCTGGAGCGGGGGTCCTCCGACGACCCGGTCCTGTCCGCAGTGGTCCATACCGCCGGGGTGCTGGGCATCGAGCCCGAGTGCTTTCGGAGGTTCCTGCGGTCGATGGCGATGGACCTGCGGGTGGCCACCTACGAGAGCTTCGAGGATCTCCTGGGCTACATGGACGGCTCGGCGGCAGTCATCGGCGAGATGATGCTGGCAGTCCTTCGCCCCGCAGATGCGGCGGCGGCGCTCGGTCCGGCCAGGGACCTGGGTATTGCGTTCCAGCTGACCAACTTCCTGAGGGATGTGGGCGAGGATGCAGACCGGGGGCGCACCTACCTGCCCCAGTGCGACCTGCGCCGCTTCGACGCGTCGGAGTCGCTGGTGGCGCGCCGAGTCACGCCGGAGTGGGTTGCCCTTATGCGCTTCGAGGTTGCCCGCGCCCGGGGGTACTACGCCTCGGCCGAGCGCGGCCTGGCGATGCTCCCACCGGTCTCGGCCCGCTGCGTTGCCACCGCCCAGAAGCTGTACGCGGCCATCTTGGAGCGGATCGAGGCGAACTCCTACGACGTGTTCTCGAGCCGGGTGCGGGTGCCGACGGTGTCCAAGGTGGCGGTCGCGATCAGGGGGGAATGGGCGTTTGCCAGAGGCAAATGGTAGCTTCTGTCCTTATGATCACAAATGCCTCCCTAGACCAACACGCCATCTACCTGCCAGCGAGCGAGTCGCCCCTCTCCCAGGACGAGGAGTGGTGCGAGCTGGACTGGGAGGGGGAGCGACGGCGGATCCGCTTTCACGACTACGCCTCCATCTACGCCATCCCCGGCCTCTACGAACAGGTCTTCTACGACCTGCTCGAGTGCGCCTCGCCCGAGACGGTGTGCGGGCTGCTCGCAGAGCAGATGGCCCACGAGGACACAGACCCAGCCGAGTTGGTGGTGCTGGAGCTGGGTGCTGGCAACGGCATGGTGGGCGAGTGCTTGACTGAGCTGGGGGTCCGCTCCATCGTGGGGGTCGACATCGTGCAAGAGGCTGCCGACGCCGCCAAGCGTGACCGTCCCGACGTGTACGACGACTACGTGGTGGCCGACATCTCGAACATGGAGCCCCAGCAGGAGGCCGAGCTGGCCGCTTGGCCCTTCAACTGCCTGGTGAGCGTCGCTGCCCTCGGATTCGGGGACATCCCCCCCTGCGCCTTCGCCGCTGCCTACAACCTGGTGGCGCCCGCCAGCTTGGTCGCGTTCAATCTGAACGAGGAGTTCCTCGGCGAAGGCGACGGCAGCGGGTTCGCTGGCTTGGTGGACCGCATGGTCGACGAGGACTGGCTCGCCGTGTCGGCGACGCAACGCTACCGACACCGCTTCTCGCTGGATCGCCAGCCCATCCACTACGTCACGATGGTGGGGTCCAAGTGCCAGGACGTGCCCCTGGACTGCGTGGAGTAGGCCGGGGCGCCCGGCGGCCCAGGCGGGCTCCGCGGGGTCGAGTTGCGAACTGGGGTAGTTGAACCGCGTATAACGCGGTTCAAC
>JBOGGU010000073.1:0-89840 GCA_050744085.1 Acidimicrobiales bacterium | reverse complement strand
CATCACCCCACCTGCCCTCACACCACCCCACCATCACGGTTAGGTCATACGCGCCGAGGACCAGGACACCCCCACTGAGCTGCGACAATGCCTATTCTCAAGCACGGACCCAGGAAACTCCCGCTAGCTCGACGCGGGGAACACCGAGTTCCTGTTGACCGACGAAGCCGTCCAGCCGGTGGTGGAAGGCCTCGCAAAGTTATTGTTACACCCCCGCACTACACTGGTATCTATGACATCTGTGCTCGAGGCGGTGGTCAGAGCGGTCAGCGCCCTAGAGGGCTCCATGGCCGACTTCGAGCCCGGGACCCTGTCTGGCGACGGCGCTGCGCAGCTCATGGAGGTCTTTGCAAAGGGTGAGCGGCTGTGTGCGGTGGGCAAGGCGCTCTGTGCCCGGCGGGCCACCGAGGCATCGGCGCATCGACGGGCCGCCCGGACCGTGGCCGAGGCGGTATCGGCCAACCCAGCCGCTGAGGCAGAGCTGGTCCGCTCGGCCAAGGCAGAGCCCATGGGTGCATTCAGGGAGCGAGCCGCCCGGGCGCGAGCCCGAGGCGCCCAGCGCAGCGGATGAGTCTGCTCGCTGTGAGGCCATACGGCGCCCTAGATACCTGCGGCACTGGTCCGAGCCCCACGGGTCCTGGCACCTGGATGCCCGCCTGGCTCCTGACGACGGGGCCAAGGTGGCGGGGCGCATCGGCGCCCTGGCCGCCCGGCTGTGCGAGGAGGCCAGGAAGGCGGGGCGTACAGAGCCCCGTGCGGCTCATGCGGCAGACGCCCTGGTGGAGTTGGTGTGCCGGGCCGACACCAGCACTGCTGACGAGGACAAGTGTCAGACAAGAGCACAGAACCCCACGGCCCCGGTGCCCAGGTGAGCGTGCGCATCGACATCGAAGCACTGCGGCGGGGCTATGTGCAAGGAGACGAGACCTGTGAGATCCCTGGCGTGGGCCCTGTCCCGGTGGCAACGGCCCGCGCCCTGCTCGGAGATGCCTGGCTGCGGCTGCTGGTGACCGACGGGGTGGACATCGTCACTGTGTGCCACCTCGGGCGAACCATCCCCGCCCACGTCCGCTCCGCCCTGGTCGAGCGGGACCGCCACTGCGTGGTGCCCGGTTGCGAGGTCACTCATGGCCTGGAGATCGACCACTACGTCGTCCCAGTCGTCGACGATGGCCCGACGCGCCTGTCCAACCTGGCCCGGCTGTGTCATCAACACATGCTCAAGACCCACCACGGCTATGTGTTGGACGGGCCTCCAGGCAACTGGCGATGGTCCCCACCGGCCGCCCGGCCCCCGCCCCCCACCGGCCCTCCGCCACCAACAGGGTCCCCTCCTCGCTCCGGCAACCAGCCCAGCCTGTTCGACACCGCCGGCCCGACGTGAGCCCCCACGACCTTGAGCCCCGACGACCCTGGTCCAGCCAGGCCGTGGTCCAGCGCCGGGCCGTGGTCCAGCGCCAGGCCGTGGTCCAGCGCCGGGCCGTGGTCCAGCGCCGGGCCGTGGTCCAGCGCCAGGGCCGTCGTCCGACGCCGGTTGGCGGAGCAGGCTGACCCTGCCTGGTCATGCCCGGCGGGGGTCTACCTGCACCCTCAGCCGGCCCTTGGGGCGGGGAGCCGCCTCAAGCGCGTCGCAAAGAGCGACGTGATCGGGGGCACGCACGAGCCAGGTTCCCTGATCGGGCCCTCTGACCTCGATCCCGGGCGCCGCCAGCTGGCCCAGCGCGGCCACGTAGTCGGCAGCCGCGGGCCCGGACGCCAAGGCCAGCGCCGACTTCGGGGGGAGGCGCAGCGCCGCCCTTCGCCCCTCCTCGGGCCGCGCTAGCAGGCCGGGGTCGCCGTGTTGCGCCGCGGCGAGGACCTCATGACCAGGTAGGCGGGTCTGCACCAGCACCCGACCGCCGGCCTGCCTCCCGCCCACCAGCCTCGAAGCCCTGGCCAGGAGCGCCAGGGCGTCCTCCGACGCCCTGAACCGAGGAGCAAGCAGCTCCTGGTCGAAGTCCAAGAATGCCACTGCACGGGCTCTGCGGACCCGGTGGAGCACCGCCTCGGTGCCCACGACCACGGGAGGCACCAGGCCTGGCCCGGCCGTCCCACCCGCGCTGCCCGCAGTGGGGCCGCTCACCTCCTCCACCTCCAGGCCGGTGAGGGCAGCCAGCTCTTCGCGCGCCCGGGTTACCCCAACCCGGAGGGTTCTCATTCGACCTGATCCACACCCGCTGCAGAGCACGGGCCGGCTCAGGCCACAGTCCCGACACACCAGCATCGGGGCATCCAAACCGTCCGATCCCCTGTCGCCAGCGTCGGCGGCCAGCCGGGAAGGCTGGGCCATCGGCGCTCCACAGTGCTCGCAGCGGGCCAGCTCACCGCACGCATCACAGGCAAGCAGGCGGGCGCGTCCGGTTCGGTTGAGCACGCACAAGACTCGACCAGCCGGCTCGGGTTGCGCTGCACGGAGCAGCACCACCAGGCGGTCGGAGTACCTGCGGCGCCGTGGGTCATCCTCCCGCTGGTCGACCACCTCCAGTGCAGCCCAGCCCTTCCGCTCGGCGCTCCTGGAATCGGTGATCAAAGTGCGCCGAGCCAGCATCTCCAGGGTAGGGCAAGGCGAGACCAGCACACATGGAACCGCGGCGCGTAGCGCCCGTTCCGCAGCCACCTCCCAAGCAACCCAGGTGGGAGCAGCCTCCGATTGGTAAGCCTGATCGTGCGCATCGAGGACCACGACCCCGGCCAGCCCAGGCGCCGGTCCCCAGGCCCCGGCCCGGGTGCCCACCACCACCGTCCCGCCGGCCGCCGCCTCGGCCCAGGCCCCAGGGAGAAGCGCGACGGGCCAGCCCCGGTCGCCCAGGCGCCCGGCGACCCCGGCTGCAGCGTCGTGTGCGGGGCACAGCACCATCACCGAACGCCCCGGACCGAGCAGTGTTCCCAGGATCGCCGCCAAGAAGCCCAGGGGATCGACCGCTGGCGCCAGCCGGAGCACGGTGCGGCGCTGAGCCAGGGCATCCGCGGCAAGCTGCCCAGGGTCGCTGACGACCGGACCGGCCACCACTGCCGGCGTGCGACGGTCTGGCCCGGCTCCTGTCGCACCACCGGCTCCTGTCGCACCACGGGCTCCTGCCCCACCTCGGGCTCCTGTCGCACCATCGGCTCCTGCACCGGGCAAGGGATGACCAGGACGGCGTGCTCCTGGCCCAGGTGGCGGCAGCTTGGCGACCACACCCTCCGGCGAGGCGGTGGCCAGGAAGTGGACCTGGCGACCCGCCCAACGCCATGCGGCCCATCGGGCCAGGTCGATGAGCTCGGACGAGGGGCCCCAACCGCTCAGCTTGGCCAGAGGGCGCAGGATGACCCCCTCGGGTGGCTCGACATCGGCCTGGACCACCCAGCCGGCCACCCGCCTCGGGCCCAGTGCCACCCGCACCCGGCTCCCGACCCCCACCTGGTCCTCCCAAGCACGGGGCACCAGGTAGTCGAAAGCCCGATTGATCGCCGCCACGTCGGGAAGCACCCGGACCACCCGGCCCCTGGCGGGCGGGTCCGGCGGGGGCGGGTCCGTCGGGGGCGGGTCCGGCGGGGGCGGGTCCGGCGGGGGCGGGTCCGGCGCCCCGGTGTCGCTCACCGAGCGGGCTGAGCGAGCCGAGCTACCACCTCGTCCAGGACGGCGCGGGCCACCTGAGCCTTGTCCGCCAGCGCCACCTCGACCACCGCCCCGTCGGCAGCCACGATTGTCACGGCGTTGGTGTCGTGGTCGAAGCCGATGCCGTCGGCGGAAACGTCGTTGGCAACCACCAGGTCAAGACCCTTAGCCCGGAGCTTGGCCATGGCCCGGCGGCTCAGCTCAGCTGGCCCGCCTTCTGCCTCGCCCGAGCCGCGCCCCAGCACCTCGGCCGCAAAGCCCACCATGAGCTGGCCCGGCGAGCGTTGCGCGGCCACCGCCGCCGAGATGTCGGGCACTGCCTCGAGCACCACCTCCGGAGGCTCCCCGG
Organism: Acidimicrobiales bacterium; assembly: GCA_050744085.1. Lineage (GTDB taxonomy): Bacteria > Actinomycetota > Acidimicrobiia > Acidimicrobiales > JAJPHD01 > JAVKSL01. Next base: position 85,854 of record JBOGGU010000073.1, on the reverse strand, counting down.
TCCGGCTGGCCTTCTGGGCGCTCACCGAGCTCGGCCTCCAGTCGGCCACCGCTGCCGCGAGCACCACCACCTCACAAGCCCCGGCCAGGCCCATCACGGCTTCGTGCATCTCGGCGGCCGTCTCCACCCTCACGACCTGGACCCCACCGGGCGCGGGGCGGTCGGCGGCTGTGACCAGGGTGACCTCGGCGCCCCGCCGCAGGGCCTCGGCAGCCAGCAGATAACCCTGCTTGCCCGAAGATCGGTTGCCGATGAAGCGGACCGGGTCCAGGGGCTCGCGTGTCCCCCCGGCGCTCACCAGCACCTTCACCCCGCTGAGGTCCCTGGCGAGGGCCAGCAGCGAGGCGGCGGCTTCCACGATATCGCACGGCTCGGCAAGGCGGCCCAGGCCCTGGTCCCCACCCGCCAGGTTGCCGGCACCCGGGCCCACCAGGTGCACTCCCCTGCCACGCAGCACCTCCACGTTGTGCAGCGTGGCGAGGTGCTCCCACATCTCGGTGTGCATGGCCGGGGCGAGCAGCACTGGAGCGCGTGTCGCCAGCAGGGTGGCGCCGAGCAGGTCGTCAGCCAAGCCTGCGGCGAATCGCGCCAAGAAGCTGGCAGTTGCCGGGGCCACGACCACCAGGTCCGCAGAACGAGCGAGGGCGGTGTGGGCGATCCCTTCCGGGCCATCCCATAGCGGGCCATCCCATAAAGAGGTCCGTACCGGCTCGGACGCAAGGGCCGAGAAAGTCGCCTCGCCGACGAACCTCGTCGCCGCGACGGTCAGCACCGGCGTCACCCACGCTCCAGCGTCCACTAAACGCCGGCACACCTCCACCGCCTTGTAAGCAGCTATCCCTCCGGTCACGCCGAGCAGGACCTTGTGGCCGGCCAAGCCCGACCCACTCAGCGCCGAGCCTGCCGACGGCCTCATCGCACGGCCTCATCGCACGGCCTCATCGCACCAGCCTCATCCACCCGGGGAGCTGAGGGTGCGAGCTCTACTCGGGCGAGTGGTCGTCCGTGTGGCCCAGCAGGGCTGAAGGTCCGCCGGGGCCGTCGCCAGGGCCGAGCGGCTCGTCCCCACCCCCTACGTCCCCGTCGTCGCCCTCGGCCTCCTCGGGACGCAGGAATCCGATCTTTCCCGCGGCAACCTCCTCCAGGGCGATCGAGAGCGGCTTGCGCGCCAAGCTCGCCACCTGCGGCGGCACTATCGCCCCCAGCCCATCCCCCAGGCTGTTGAAGTAGGTGTTGATCTGGCGACCGCGCCTGGCAGCAAGGGTCACCAGGGTGAACTTGGAGTCCACCCTGTCGAGGAGATCCTCGATGGGCGGGTTCATCATCGTGGGGCGATCGGCCATCTGTGTCGGCTTCTCCGGATGCTCAGGCGCCGGGTCATGGGCTCGGCAGCCCGGCACGGTAGGAGCCCACTATACCCACCAGCTCCTGCGTAGCCCGCTCCAGGTCGTCGTTGACCACCACGTGGCGCGCGATGCCCCGCGCATCGCGAACCTCGGCCTCCCCCATCCGCACCCGCCGGACAAGTGCCTCCTCGGGCTCGCCCCGGGCACGCAGCCTCTGCTCCTGGGCCCCGCGCGAAGGCGCCACTACCAGGATCATCACTGCGTCCGGCCTCGAAGCCAGCACCTGGCGAGCGCCCTGGACGTCGATCTCCAGCACCACGTCGTGGCCCGGCGGCGGCGAAGGCATGGGCGTCCCGTAGAGGTTCCCCAGGAACTTGGCCCACTCCAGGAACCCACCACTGTCAACCTTGGCCCCGAACGCCGCCGGATCCACGAATACGTATGCGCCCTCCGGCTCTCCCGGCCGGCGGGCGCGAGTCGTCCAGGACCGGCTCAGCCAGAGAAGCGGGACCCGGTCGACCAACGCGGCGACTAGTGTCCCCTTGCCGACCCCGCCCGGTCCCGAGACGACGAAGATCAGCGGCGGCCGACCTCTGAGACCTGCTTGAGGAGGGCCTCTCGCTGGTTGACGCCGAGGCCTTGGACCCGTCGGGTCTCGCTGATCCCGACCGTCTCCATGAGGCGCCTGGCCTTGACCTTGCCCAGGCCGGGCAGGGACTCCAGCACCACAAGGACCTTCATCTTGCCGACCAGCTCGTCCGTCCCAGCCTTGTTGAGAAGCTCAGGCAAGGTGATCGAGCCCATCTTGAGCTGCTCCTTGAGCTCGGCGCGCTGGCGGCGAGCTATGGAGGCCTTCTCGAGGGCGGCACGGCGTTGATCGTCTGACAACGGAGGAGGCAAGGGCATGGCCAGCACCATAGCGCACGACATGGGGCCGCGTCATCCCCGCGGCGGCTGAGCTGCGCCGACCAGCTCCTCCAGCGAACCCACGTCGTGCCCCCTGCACCAGGTCGCCAGCTCAGCGAGCACCTTGGCCGGTGCCCGCGGGTCGGCGAAGGTGGCCGTGCCCACCTGCACTGCATTGGCGCCGGCCATCACCATCTCGACGGCGTCGCACCCATTGGCGACCCCCCCCACCCCGATGATCCCCGCCTCAGGAAAGGCGGCCCGGCAGTCGAACACCGCGCGCACCGCCACCGGGTGCAGCGCCGCTCCCGAGAGGCCTCCCGCCCCGGCGCCCAGGCGAGGCGAACGGGACTCGGGGTCGATGGCCATCGCCGGCAGGGTGTTGACCAGGGTGAGGGCCTCCGCGCCGGCGCTCAGCGCTGCGCCGGCCACCTCCACGATGTCGGAGGCACCGGGGCTGAGCTTGGCCCAGAGCGGCAAGTCGCAGGCCCCCGCCGCTAGCAGCGCTTCGGCCGTCGCGCTCGGCGACTGCGCGAACATGCGCCGGTCGTCGTGGAGGTTCGGGCAGCTCACGTTCACCTCTACCGCAACCACGCCGGGCGTCCCGGTCAGCAGCGTCGCTGCGCGCTCGTACTCCTCCACCGTGCGACCCCAGATGCTGGCCACCACCCGTGCGCCGGTGGCAAGCAGGGCCGGCAGCGCGGCCTCGAGCCAAGCCTCGACGCCCGGGCCCTGCAAGCCCACGCTGTTCAGCATCCCGCCGGTGGCGGCCACGATCCTCGGGGCGGGGTTCCCCGCCCAGGGGAACGCCGCCAGGGACTTGACCACCACCGCCCCGAGGAGGGACAGGTCCATGTACTCGGCCAGCTCCGCCCCGTGACCGGCAGTGCCCGAGGCGCACATGACCGGGTTCGGGAGGGCGACGGAGCCGATCCGGCAGGACAGGTCGGGGGCAAGCCTACCCCGAGCACGCCCCGCCGGAGGCCACGCATGTCCTGCCGGGGCACGCCCCGCCGAAGGTCGCGCACGCCCGGCCGCCAGCCCCACCGCCGAAGGCCGCCCACGCCCCGCCCCAGCACGCCCCGCCGGAGGCCGGCCCGCCGGAGGCCGGCCCGCCGGAGGCCGGCCCGCCAGAGGCCTCATCAGGCCTGCTGGCCAGGCCGGCCCGCCCGGTGGACCTCTTGCAAGGCGCTCACCGAAAGGGGGCCGCCGCTCCCTGCCATCTCGGCGATCCCAGCGGCGGCAGCGCGCGCAGCGGCCACAGTCGTGAGACAGGGCACTCCGTGAACCGAGGCCGCTGCGCGGATCTGGGCCCCGTCGGCCCGAGTGCCTCGACCTCGCGGCGTGTTCAGGACCAGCTGCACCTTCCCATCGGCGATCAGCTCCACCGCATCGGTGCCCCCACCCACCTCGCCAACCTTGGCCACCACACCCGCCACTGTGATGCCATGGCCCTCCAGGAAGGCGGCCGTCCCCGACGTCGCCACCAGCGCGAAGCCCAGCTCGGCGAACCGGAGGGCCACGGCCAGGCCAGCGTCCTTGTCCCGATCGGCGAGGGAGACCAGCACCGCGCCGCGCCCCGGCAACGCCAGTCCCGCAGCCATCTGGCTCTTCGCAAACGCCAGCCCAAAGCTCGAATCCAGCCCCATCACCTCGCCAGTGGCGCGCATCTCCGGGCCGAGCAGGCTGTCGACCCCGGGGAACCGGTTGAATGGCAGCACGGCCTCCTTCACGCTCACATGCCCCGCGGCCCGGGCCGGTAGCGAACCCGCCGCCCGAAGCGCCCCCAGAGTCTCGCCCACCATCACCCTGGCCGCCAGCTTGGCCAGCGGGACCCCGGTTGCCTTAGCCACGAAAGGCACGGTGCGGCTGGCCCGCGGGTTGGCCTCGATGACGAACACCTCGCCCGCCTTCACCGCGTACTGCACGTTGAGCAGCCCGCACACCCCGAGCGCCTCGGCAATGGCCCGGGTGTGCCCCTCGATGACCGCGACGACCGAGTCGGGCAGCGTCGGCGGGGGGATCACGCAAGCCGAGTCCCCCGAATGGACCCCGGCTTCTTCCACGTGCTCCATCACCGCCCCGATGAGCACCTCGCCCGCCCAGTCACGCACCGCGTCCACGTCTACCTCTACCGCGTCCTCCAGGAAGTGGTCCACCAGCACGGGGCGCTGCGCGGCCAGCCCCCCCTCCCGACCCACCGACCCGTATCCAACCAGCTGGGCAAAGGCCCGCACCAGGCCCTCGTCGTCGTACACGATCTCCATGGCCCGGCCCCCGAGCACGTAGCTGGGCCTCACCAGCGCGGGCCAGCCAATCCGCTCGATGACCCCACGGGCCTCGTCCAGGGTCCGGGCGGTCCCTCCTGCCGGCTGGGGGATGCCCAGGCCGGAGCAGAGCGCAGACCACCGCTCGCGGTCCTCGGCCAGGTCGATCGCGTCCGGGCTGGTCCCGAGCACCAGGCCCGGTGGGAGCCGCCCCGCCAGCTTGAGCGGGGTCTGACCGCCCATCGAGACGATCACCCCGACCAGCCGGCCCTCCCCGACCGACGCTGCCACCTCGGCGTCGATGACGTTGAGCACGTCCTCCTCGGTGAGGGACTCCAGGTAGAGGCGGTCGCTGGTGTCGTAGTCGGTGGACACGGTCTCCGGGTTGCAGTTGACCATCACCGTCTCGTAACCTGCCTCGCGCAGGGCGAAGCTGGTGTGCACGCAGCAGTAGTCGAATTCGATCCCCTGGCCGATGCGGTTGGGGCCAGAGCCCAGGATCATCACCCTGGGCCGCCCCGACGGGCGCACCTCGTCCTCGTCCTCCCAAGTCGAGTAGTGGTAGGGAGTCTCGGCGTCGAACTCGGCCCCGCAGGTGTCCACGGTCTTGAAGGTGGGCCGCACCCCGAGGCCCATCCGGGCGCCCCGCACGGACGCCTCGCCGACATCCCACAAATGCGCCAGCTGGGCGTCGCTGAAGCCCAGGCGCTTCGCCCGGCGCAGCTCGGCCCGCCCGGCCCCCTCGAACCCAACGGAGCGCAGCAACTCCCGCCCCTCCACCACCAGCCCGATCTGGTCCAAGAACCACGGGTCCACGCCGGTCGCCGCGGCCAGGCGCTCCACGCTCACCCCTCGCCGAAGGGCCGCCTCCAGCTGGAACGGCCGGTCGGGAGTGGGCACGGCGGCGCGGCTCACCAGGGCATCTTCCGAAAGAGAATCGAGCGCCACCTCGGCCGGGTCGCAGTTGAGGCCCGCCCGGCCGTGCTCCAGAGAGCGCATCGCCTTCTGCAGGGACTCGGGGAAGGTCCGCCCGATCGCCATCGCCTCGCCCACCGACTGCATCCGGGTGCCAAGCACGCCGGGCGTGTCCGGGAATTTCTCGAAGGCCCAGCGCGGGACCTTGGTCACGACGTAGTCGATGGTCGGCTCGAAGCACGCCGGGGTACGCCGGGTGATGTCGTTGGGGATCTCGTCGAGGGTGTAGCCGACGGCCAGGCGGGCCGCGATCTTGGCGATGGGGAACCCCGTGGCTTTGGAGGCGAGGGCGCTGGAGCGAGAGACCCGCGGGTTCATCTCGATGACCACCATCTCGCCGCTGCGGGGGTTGACGGCGAACTGGATGTTGGAGCCACCGGTCTCCACGCCCACCCGCCGGATGCAGGCAAAGGCGGCGTCACGCATCGCCTGGTACTCCACGTCGGACAGGGTCTGCGCGGGCGCAACGGTGATGGAGTCGCCGGTATGCACCCCCATCGGGTCCAGGTTCTCGATCGAGCAAACCACCACGGCATTGTCCGCGCGGTCCCGCATCACCTCCAGCTCGTATTCCTTCCAGCCGGCGATGGACCTCTCGATGAGGACCTCCGATATCGGGCTCGCCCTCAGCGCGGCGGCCGCCATTTCGAGAAATTGGGCTCGGTCCTCTGAAATACCAGTGCCCGCTCCCCCGAGGATGAACGATGGCCGCAACATCAGCGGCTCGGTGATCTGTTGTGCTATGGCGACCGCCTCGTCCAAGCTATGCGCTATCCCCGATGCCGGCACCGACAGGCCGATCTCCGTCATCGCCGCCTTGAACGCCTGGCGGTCCTCGGCGGTGCGGATGGCGGCTGCGTTGGCGCCGATGAGCTCCACCCCGTAGCGCTCCAGCACGCCGGAGTCGGCCAGGGTGATTGCCAGGTTGAGCGCCGTCTGGCCACCGAGCGTCGCCAGCACCGCGTCGGGGCGCTCGAGCTCGACAATCGCCTCCAGGACCTCGGGGACCAGGGGCTCGATGTAGGTGGCATCGGCAAAATCGGGGTCAGTCATTATCGTCGCCGGGTTGGAGTTGGCCAGCACGACGCGATAGCCCTCCTCGCGCAGCACCCGGCAGCCCTGGGTGCCCGAGTAGTCGAACTCGCAGGCCTGGCCGATCACTATCGGTCCCGACCCGATGACCAGGATTGTGTGCAGGTCGTCGCGCCGGGGCATCAGCGAGTCATCGAGCCTTGCAGGGGAGCGCCATGCCCAGGGCCAGATGGATCGCCCGCTCCACCTCGCCCATCCGGTTGTGGGTCAAGGCGCAGATGCGTGCGTCAAGGACCGACCGGGAAACGGTTGCTAAGTCATTTAGGTTCACCACGCATTCACGCGGCATCCCGTCGGCGGGTCCAAGAGCGACCTCAGCGTCCACATTCCGGATGCTGCTGGTCACAACCGCTATGGTTACCTGGTCCCTCCAGGTCCCGTGCGAATCCCAGGACAGCAGGACAACCGGGTGTCGCTGGTTTGCGGGCCAGTCTGCCCACCAGCACTCACCCCGCTTCACGTGTCTCGGGCACGGTCTCGCGGTTGTTGCACTCCCACGGTTCGCGATTTGCAAAGATGGCCTCAGCCGCCGCCGCCGCCCAAGCCAACTCTTCTTCGGTCTCGGGCATCGCGGCGTAGGCAGCGGTGTATTGCTCCTCGCGAGCCTCGAGCTCATACGCCTGCCACCCCCTCCAACACAGCTCGGCGACAGTCGCCGATCGGGTCGAGCCGGTGGCCTTGCGCCGCTCCTCCAACCGGCCAAACAAGTCCTGGGGAAGGCTGATGGTGATCTTCTCAACTGTTGCCATACCGTGAGCATACCATGAGTCCTACCGTTATGAACCCTCCACGAGGGCGCGGAACTGGTCGAAGAGGTGAGCCGCGTCGTGGGGGCCAGGGGCTGCCTCGGGGTGGTACTGGACGCTGAAGGCCGGCACTTCGAGGCTGCGCAGGCCCTCGACGACCCCGTCGTTCAGGTCCACGTGGGTCACCTCCACACGGGAGGGGTCCAGGGAGGCTGGGTCGACCGCGTAGTTGTGGTTGTGGCTGGTGATCTCGATGTGACCGTCGTGGGCAGCCCGGACCGGGTGGTTGCCGCCGTGGTGGCCAAAGGCCAGCTTGAACGTGGTCCCTCCCAGCGCGGTCGCGAGGATCTGGTGGCCCAGGCAGATCCCGAAGATCGGCACCCGGCCGAGCAGCGACCGCACCGTGCCGGCCGCCCAGGGCAGGGCTGCGGGGTCACCGGGGCCGTTGGAGAGGAACACCCCGTCTGGTCGCAGGCCCAGGATCTCGTCGGCTGGGGTTGAGGCGGGCACCACCTCCACCGAGGCCCACGCAGCCAGGTGGTCGAGCTGGCTGGACTTGAGGCCGAAGTCGACGGCGACGACACGCGGCGCGGAGCCGGCGCTCGCCCGGCGGTAGGCGGTGGTAGTGGTCACCGCGCTCACCAGGTCCGCCCCCTCGGTGCCTGGGTCGGCCGCGGCCGCAGCCAGCAGCTCCCCCTGGTCAGTCGCGCCCGGTCCCTCCACCCGGCCGAGGGCCCCGCTCAGGCTGCCGTGCGAGCGGAGGTGGCGGGTGAGCCGGCGGGTATCCACGCCCGCAATCCCCGGGACCCCGTGCCTGGCGAGGTAGGCGTCTAGGTCCTCCAAGGCGCGCCAGCTGCTCGGCCGGGGTGCGAGGTCCCTGACCACGACCGCCCGGCAACGAGGCCCCGTGCTCTCGTCGTCGGCGGGGGCCACGCCGTAGTTGCCGATGTGGGGATAGGTGAAAGCGACCACCTGGCCGGAGTAGGAGGGATCGGTGAGGACCTCCTGGTAGCCGGCCATCACCGTGTTGAACACCACCTCCCCCGTCGCTGGGCCCGTCGCTGGGCCCGTGGCGGCGCCGATCGCCTCGCCCTCGAACGTCGTCCCGTCCGCCAGCACCAGCAGCGCAGCAGGCCGGGGGGCGGCTGGCCCGGGGGCGGCGGGCCGGGGGGCGGCGGGGCTGATGGGGGTACCCTCCCTCACGTGAGGTCTCCAGCGGGGAACGCTTGCAGGGCTTGTCCTTCGAGGACTGAAATGAGACGGCGTCCCCGCTGGACGGCCTCGGAGGCCTGACGCCAACAAGGGTGTCGTCCCGCGAGGACTGGTCCATCAGCACGGTGCCGTGCCTCCGTCCGCCAAACCAACCAACGATCGGAAACAGTGTGCTTGGAGTAGGGATCGACTTCGCTGAGCAGTTTCACCTGGTGGCACTGGGACGCCCGGGCGAGGGGGTGATCGATATCGCCCGGGTGGAGCACGACCCCGCCTCGATCGATGCCCTGGTTGCGCGCATCGCTTCCATCGAGCCCGACCCGGCCGAGGTGAGAGTGGTGCTCGAGACCAGCCACGGCATGCTCGTGGAGGCCTTGGTGGACGCTGGATACGTGGTGGTGCCGGTCAATCCTGACCTGGTGGCCCGTCGGCGTGGGCCGGCGAAGAAGAAGGACGACGCCGAAGACGCTCGCATCGCCTGTCTCATCGCCTTGGATCGCTATGCGGTACTGCGCCCGCTCATCCCCCATGGGGAGTGCGCTGGTGAGCTGCGGGCGATCGCCCGAGACGACGAACGAGCAGCCCGGGACTCCCGCCGTCTGCTCAACCGGCTGCGGGCGGATCTCATCGCCACCTTCCCAGCGGCCTTGTCCATTGGGGGCAATGACCTGGGCTCCCCCACGTTCTTGCGCTTGATCGAGCGCTGGCCGAGCGCCACGGCCCTGGCAGACGCCAGCCGAGACGAGCTGGTGTCCTTCGCCAGGGCCGCACATCACAGATGGCCCGAGCGCTTTGCCGACCAGGTGGGCGCCGCCCTGGCAGCGCAGTCTTTTGTGGCCCGGGACTACCTGGTAAGGGCCAAGTCCGCCACCATCGCCCTGGGCCCCACCCAGTTGTTGCTGCTGGGCGCCCAGCGCAGGTCCTGGGAGCGTCGCATGGGAGAGCTGTTGCTCGGCGCCCCACGCACGGGAAGGACTCGCCAGCCAAGGAGCGACGAGCTGGGGCCGGCGGTCCCTGGCGGCAAGGTCTACCTGAGCTTTCCGGGCATGGGTGACCTCCTCGCCGCCAGGGTGGCCGGCGAGATCGGCGACATCTCCAACTTCGATACGCCGAACGGACTGCAAGCCTATGCCGGCAAGGCACCGGTCACCCGCCGCTCGGGCAAGTCCGAGCTGGTGGTGGCCAACCGCCTGGCGTGCAACACCTACCTGCGAGACGCAGTTCAGCAGTGGGCGTTTTGCAGCCTTGGCACCTCGGGCTGGGCCAGAGAGTTCTACGACGAGCACCGGGCCAAGGGCAACGGCCATCATGCCGCACTGCGCTCGCTCGGCAACCGCTGGCTGGAGGTGTTGTGGCACTGTCTCACCAAGGGCGTGGCCTATGACGAGTCCATCCATGTCGCCAACCGCAACCGTGCCCTCGGCCGGGCGGCGTGATCGATAGAATCCGTCGAGGACAGGGCTGGCGTGGTCGAGAACAGCCCAGCCCAGCTTCGTAGGGGGCGAGGGAGAAGCCTCAACCGACGACCTGGGGACCCCGCCGAGGGCACTCCTGGAGGGGGTGGTTGACAAAGGGTGTCTCATCGCAGGGCCTCGGAGCCGAGCACCACTGGCTCGCCACGGTAGACGGTGTGGATGACCCGGCCGGTTAGGGCCCGGCCGGCAAAGGGGGTGTTGCGGCTCCGGCTGGCGGACTTGGCCGGGTCGACGCTCCAGCGAGCGGCAGGGTCGATGACGCACAGGTTCGCGGGCCTGCCGGCGGCGACCGGGCCACCGTGGCGGGCCCCGAGACCGGCGATCGCTGCGGGCCGCCAGGAGCAAAGGGCCAGGATCTCGGCCAGTCCGAGGGTGGGGCTCAGATGGGTGATCGCCACCGCCAGGGCAGTCTCCAAGCCGATCATGCCAGGAGGGGCCGATTCGAAAGGTGCCTCTTTTGATTCTTGGGGGTGGGGAGCGTGGTCGGTCGCGATGGCGTCGAGGGTCCCGTCGGCGAGGCCCGCCTGGACCGCGGCCACGTCAGATGCGCAGCGCAGGGGCGGGTTCACCTTGAACACCGGGTCATATCCTGCGACCTCGTCGTCTGTGAGGCTCAGGTGGTGCGGGGCGGCCTCGGCGGTGACAGCGGTTTGCCCAACTGCCTTGGCCGCCCGCACTAGGGCCACCGAGCCGGCTGTCGACAGGTGCAGCAGGTGGAGGCGCGCGCCGGTCAGCCGGGCCAGGGCCAGGTCCCTGGCCACCATCAGCTCCTCCGCCTCCGCTGGGATCCCAGGTATGCCCAGCCGGGCTGACCACTCGCCTTCGTTCATCTGGCCGCCGGCAGCCAGGCTGGCCTCCTCGCAGTGCTGGGCGAGGGTGACACCCAGGGCCGAGGCGTACTCGAAGGCCCGGCGCATGAGCCTGGCGTCGTCAACGCCCTTGCCGTCGTCCGTGAACATCCGCACACCCAGGGCCGCCATCTCGGCCATCGGGGCGAGGCGCTCTCCTTTGCGGCCCAGCGTGATTGCCCCGGCCACCGCCACTTCGGCCGTTGCGCCCCTGCCCAGGGCGAGGACTTGGCGGACCACCGCTGCGGAGTCGATTGCGGGGTCGGTGTTGGGCATCGCCAGCACCGCGGTGTAGCCCCCCAGGGCCGCCGCCCGGGCGCCGGTCTCCACGCACTCGGCCTGCTCGTGGCCCGGCTCGCGCAGGTGCACGTGGAGGTCGACCAGGCCCGGCGCCACCACGCACCCGCCGGCATCCAGGATGCTGGCGCCGGCCTTCGCCTGGAGGTCGGGGCCAACCTCGACGACCACGCCATCGTCCACCGCCACGTCCGCGCGCCGCGTACCCGTGGTGTCGACGACGGTTCCCCCCCGGATGAGCAGGGCCACGCTCACGCGGGCCTCCTGGAGGTCCCGAGCAGGTCGAACAGCACCGCCATCCGCACGGCCACCCCGTTGGCCACCTGGCGGGTGACGACGGAGGCGGGCAACCCAGCCACCTCGGCCGCGATCTCGACTCCCCGGTTCATCGGGCCGGGGTGCATGATCAGGGTGCGCTCGCCCAACAGCTTCGCCCTCTCCCTGGTCAGGCCGTAGGTCGCGGTGTACTCGCGCAGCGAGGGGAACAGGGCTTCGTGGATGCGCTCCTCCTGCACCCGCAGCACGTAGACGATGTCGGCGTTGACCAGCACGGCATCGAGGTCGTGCGATACCCGCACGGGCCAACCTGCCAACGAGCACGGGAGCAGGGTGGGGGGGGCCACCAGGGTTACCTCTGCGCCGAGCAGGGAGAAGGCGCCCACACACGAACGGGCCACCCGGGAGTGTGCGACATCGCCCACTATGGCCACGGCGAGGCCGTCCAAGCCGGTCGCAGACCCGCGGGTCGCCGACGATCCCCCACCCCTGGAGGCCTGGCGGATCGTGTAGCAGTCGAGGAGGGCCTGGGTGGGGTGCTCGTGGGTGCCGTCGCCAGCGTTGATCACCGACGCGCTGGTCCAGCGGGTGCACTGCAGGGGGACGCCGGCTGCGCAGTGGCGGACCACCATCGCGTCCACGCCCATGGCGTCGATGGTCTCCACCGTGTCGCGCAGGGACTCGCCCTTGCTCAGCGACGAGCCCGAGACCGAGAAGGTCATGGTGTCAGCCGAGAGGCGTCGTGCCGCCGTCTCGAAGGACAACCTGGTGCGAGTGGAGTCCTCGAAGAACACCGAGACCACCGTCCGGCCCCGCAGCGCGGGCACCTTGGGGATCGAGCGGGCGCTCACCTCCACGAAGGAGTCGGCCAGATCCAGGATCTCCTCGATCCCGTCGCGGCCCAGGTCGGCCACGGACAGCAGGTGGCGGGCTGTCGCCGTCTCCCCCGTCGCCGCCTCCCCCACCGAGGCTGCCAGGGCCGTCACTGCGCCACCACGTCGCCCAGCCACACCCCGTCCTCGCTGGCATCGACCAGCTCGTCGGAGCGGGTCGGGAGGTTCTTGCCCACGTAGTCCGCCCTGATCGGCACCTCGCGGTGGCCCCTGTCCACCAACACCGCCAGCTGCACCGCCCGGGCGCGGCCGTAGTCAGCCATTGCGTTGAGGGCCGCCCGGACAGTCCTGCCGGTGTACAACACGTCGTCGACCAGGATCACCGTGTGGCCGCTGAGGTCGAAGCCGATGTCGGTTACCGCCTCGGGCAGCACCGGGCGCAGGCCTATGTCGTCGCGGTAGAACGCCACGTCCAGCGTCCCCAAGGCCAGCGCCTCGCCGCCGATGCGCTCGAGGATCTCGCACAGCTGGCGGGCCAGCGGGACCCCTCCGGTTTGGAGCCCGACCACCACCACGTGGTCGAGGCCGTGGTTGCGCTCGATCACTTCGTGCGCTATGCGGGTGAGCGCCCGGGCAACGTCCTCGCCGCTCATCACCTGGACCCTGGGGACGAAGCCACCCCGTACCGGCGGCACCCACCTTCGCTCTCGCTCTGCCACTGACCAGGCCTCCTGTCCGTGCGGGCCTCACAGGACCCGCTTCACGGTCAGGCGCTCATGCTAGCCGGACCGGTGGGCCTATGCTCACATTCCAGGGACCACATTGCAGGGAACACCGAGGAGGCACACCATGGACGTAGACACCATCGACAGGGAGTACTCACAGCTGCAGTCCGAGTTCCAGGAGGTCACACAAGCCTTCCAGACCCTCGCTGGCAAGCTGCAGGCAGCCGTCAAGGCTGGGGACCCCGGCGCGCAGGATTGGCTGATTGACCTCAAGCAGGTGGCCCTGCAGGTGAAGGACGAGCAGGTCCAGACCACCTCCCTGCTCCAGGCCATGCACGGCTTCCTGAACAACACCTTCCAAGCATCCCAGCAGGCCAATGCCTACCCACCGCAGCAGGGCTATGGCTACCAGAACCAGCAGGGCATGCTCGGGGGCATGGGAGGCGGCGGCATGGGAGGCATGTTCGGGCGCTTCCGCGGGAGCGGCTTTGCCAGGGCAATGGAGATGGGCGCCGGCATCGGGCTCGGCGAGGACATCATCAACAGCATCTTCTGAACGGGGCGGGGGCGCCAGGGGCTCAGTGGCGCATCTTCACCCCGATGGAGGTGAGCGCCTCGACCAGTTCCGACCCCCACTCTGGGATGGGGGGTGCGTTCGTCGCTGGGCGTTCCACCCGGTCCAGGATCGCGAGGGCGCAGGCAACGATGTCGGCCGGTGCCGAGTTGCACACGTCGGCCCCCCCGAGCTCCAGCTCGTGAAGCAGGTTCTCCCTGCCGTGGCCGGGCACCACGTCCAAGATCAACAGGGGGCGCCCCACGGCACGAACCTCGCTGCACGTGGTCGCACCTGAGGGGGCGATCACCAGGTCCGACGCCGCCATGAGCTCGGGCATCCGATCGGAGAACCCAAACGGATGGATGCGGGCCGACTCGCTGGCCGACGCCCTGAGGCGGCGCTCCAGCCCGGCGTTGTTCCCCGCCAGAGCAAGCACGTGAACCCCCTTCGAAGCCAGCGCCTCGGCGGTCTCGGCCAGGGGGCCCAGGCCCCAGCCGCCGCCCATCAACAGCACGCACGAGGACTCGCCTGGAACACCGAGCCGGGAGCGGGCGTCGAGCTGGCTCGGGACAGCGCAGAACTGTGACCGGACCGGCTGGGGCACGACCACAACCTCCGCCCGGGGCAAGAAGCGCCTCACCGACGCCGCCGCAGCGGCCGAGGTGACACAAAACAGGTCGATCCCCTCCCAGACCCACAGGCGGTGAAGGGTCACGTCGTTGCAGAAGACGACCGTGTGGCGCTCCGGCGCGTCATGTCCCAGCTCTGCCACCGCTGAGGCTCCTGCAGCGAACACCGCGATGAGCAGGTCTGCCGGGTCGCCCTCCAGCTCGGCGCGCAACGCTGGGACCAGCCGTCGCTTGGCCGCGTAGTCCATCGCCCTGGCGAGGGGGCCGCCCGGGCGCAGGCCCGCGAAGTGCAGGCCGTCGTAGAGGCCGGGCAGGGAGATGAGCCGACGGAATGCCCGCTCACCCAAGTCTCCCGCCACCGGGCCGAGCAGGCTCATGCTCGACAGGGTTCGAGCGTCCCAGCCTTCACGATGCAGCACCTCGGTGCATGCAGCCGCGATCATGTCGTGGCCGAGCCCGAGCGAACCAGAGAGGATCATCGCCCGTTTTGCCTGCTCCCACGCCCGAAGGCGTGGGATTCTGGGGCTCATACCAAGGTACCCGCAGGGACCTTGCACCTAGGCCTGTGACTAGGATCCGCGCACGATCCTGAGCGACCTAACACCGATCGCTGCCCAGTGGACAGGTTTCGGAGGGGGGGTCGGACTCGTGTGTCATGCCTCGATGGCCTCAGAGATCAGACGTGCCACCCCCTCCGGAGCCTCAAGGCTTACCGGGGGGGGTCCGTACTCGAGGCGCACTACGGTAGCGCGTGGCAGTCGGCGAGATAGCTCATCAGCGACCAAATCGAGAAGCGCATCCTTCTCGATGCGCCCCATCGTCACGGCGGCCTCTATCTCAGCGAGTCGCCCGACGACCACCGGGAACGTGGTCCTCTGCCGCCCTCGGTGATTGCGGAGCTGGCTCCAAAGCATGTCCGCTAATAGCGTCTTCGTCACATCCGATGAACCTGAGTACTGCGAGTCTACGAAACTCCGCACCTCCTCAGTCCCATCCTCTCCTTCGACCGCAAGTACCACCGCTTGGCCAAGGGGTGCGGCAGCCACGACACTTCTCGCCATGTTTTCCTTCAAGCGACGACGACCGATTTCCACTGCGGCATCCAGCTTCCAAGGGCTATCCTTGTCCATGAACTCCGAGAGCAATGGGTCGAGCGCCACAACGTGTCCCACACGCTCAGGAGCCTCTAACGCAGCAGCCAGGGTACTGGCCATATCGCGGTCCTGGGCCACCAGGACCGTCGCGTCGGCACCAACGGCTGCAAGCACCGCGCAGAGGTCACTTCCAGTGGGTGCCGGCGTTGTCGAATCCATTGAACTACCCGAGCCGCGCTGGTCTAAGAACATGACGGAGATGTCTCTAGCCAGAAGGGATGCTACGCCAAGCCAATAGCGATGGTCCATTGCTGCTGGATTTACAAACACCACCTGTGGCGCAACTGCAGTCGATTGATAGACACCCAGCCCTGTACCATCCTCAGCCAGCACTTTCCGATGAAACAGGCCAGGTTGCGCGTTTGTGCTCACTTGGGTACTAGCAGTCGTAGGCAATACACAAAGCATATTCGAGCGCGAAACAGGCCGCACAGAACTCAGGCCCAAGGACGCATTCATAGCGACATTCCGCGGCGGCCACACCCCCACAGTACAGTGCACAGAAGAAGCCAGCGTCTGGCGAAACGGTGTCCGAGCCGACAGCCGGGTTTAGTTTGCCGTCGGTGGTTAGCGTGGCGCTGAAGAGCATCTTTCCAGATGTTGCCCGAATCTCAATCAGGGACCCGCTCCCCGAGCGCTGGCTGCGCACTACGATGGAATCGGCGGGCCTAGCGCTAAGAAAGACTAAGGCAAGGTAAGGCACTTCCCCACCATTGGAACTTCGGACCAACGGGGCAAAAACGCCGACCTGCTGGCTATCTTTGTTCAAAAGAGCCCGGGCCTGACTCCAGTCGACCTTTCCAAAATGGCGTGTTGCGGCTATGACTTCCGACGACGATCGGACTGCATTTAGGGTGATAGCGTCGAGCGGCCCACCAAGCTGGCCCTTTCCGGGCCCGGAGCCGGCAGCTGATCGACTTCCTTGGGGAGGTGTTCCTGGGATGCCGTTGGCCCATGCGGCGGCGGAGGGCAACCCGAGCATTACCGCTGCGGTGGCCGCGGTGGTGGACATGCCTGCCAGCTTCATGAACTGCCGACGTGTCAAGCCGGCCTCCCTTGCCTGGGAAACCGCCTGGGTAGGCGTGAGGCCGGTGAGGAGTTGGGCACTGGCCTTGACCCCGAGTAGCCTGAGGAGGCATAGTCGCAGGCGGACACCTGACAGCACCTTGAGCTGGTCATCGTCGCCGATTAGCAGGAGCGGTTCGTAGCGTTCGTCGAGTCGCGTGCGAACGACCGCCGGCAGTGCTTCGTCCCGCAAGTCCAGGACCTCGATACCGCCCCTCGATACCGCCCCTCGATGCCGCCGCGACCGCCGCTGCTGCGCCATCACAAAACGCGCAAGATAAATTCGCCACTAGACGGACTCGCGGTGCCATTAGCTGACCTCCTTCTTGGTGTCTCCCCCCCTTGTACCATATCACGCCAGAGGGTCTGGGTCGAGGGTCTGGGTCGAGGGTCTGGGTCGAGGAAAAGACCGCTGGCTGCACAGGCCACTTGATGGGTCTTCCGGCTGGTCCTTCATGGGCGAACGCCTGGGCTACGCGAGGGTCGCCACCCTGGCTCAGGATGCTGGCCTCCAAGCCGACGCCCTCCGAGGGGCGGGTTGCTTCCGTGTCGTCACTGACCGAACCTCAGAGACGTGCGAGACGGGCCGAGCTGGCGAGCTGTTCGGCCGCGTGCGGCCGGGAGACACCGTGGTGGTCCGGCGCCCGGTGGGGGTCCGCAGCCTGACACCAGGGCATTGCCCGATGATCGACGGACAAGTGATCCTGGCCGGAGCCATCGCGGTCGGGCGTGACCTCGGCCACCCCCTCAGCGATGACCTCGGCTCCTACGGAGCCGTTTGCCTCGACCGCCCGACCAGCACCCGGCGGCGGTACTTCGGCTGCCCATGGGGAGCATGGTGCGGGACTTCGCCGAATAGACGGTGCTCGGGCCCGCGCAGCTCAGACACCCCCGACACCCCATTTTGGTGACATGCCACCTCCGAGTCGCTGGCCCACCCACTCTACGTCGCTCGGCCCTGGGTCGCACGCGTTAGCTTGACCCGATGAGCTCCGCTGCCGGCTACCTCCGCTTCCCTTCGATATGCGCAGACCAGGTGGTCTTCGTCACCGAGGACGACCTGTGGTCCGTGAGCGCGAGGGGCGGCGTGGCCCGCAGGCTCACCTCCGACCTGCTGGAGATCGGCCGCCCAGCTCTTTCGCCGGACGGCGAGGCCGTGGCGTTCACCTCCAAGGCGCAGGGGCAGCCCGACGTCCACGTGATGCCAGCCTCGGGTGGCCCCGCCAGCCGGCTCACCTGGCTGGGCCAGGCGTCGGTCCTGGGCTGGGCGCCCGACGGGCGGATCGTGGTGACCAGCGCGACGGGACAGCCTTTCGCGATGCTCACCCACGCTTATGCCCTGTCCCCGACCCCCGTGCGCGGCGGGGGTTGGGAGCCGTTGGGCTTCGGACCGGCCAGCGCAGTGTCCTTCGGGCCGGCCGGCGGCGTCGTGATCGGGCGCAACACGGCAGACCCAGCCCGTTGGAAGCGCTACAGAGGCGGGACGGCCGGCGCCATCTGGATCCGCCCCGACGCTTCAGGGCCCTGGCGGGCCCTGTTGAGCGCCACCACCCTCGACCCGGCGGCGTCGGCCGGGGCGTTCCCGGGCAACCTGGCCTGCCCCATGTGGGTAGGGGACCGGATCTGGTTCCTCTCGGATCACGAGGGGATAGGGAACCTGTACTCGTGCGCACCGGATGGCACTGACCTGAGCCGCCACACAGACCACGGGGAGCACTACGCCCGTTGGGCCGCGACCGACGGCGCTCGGATCGTGTACCAGGTGGCGGCCGAGCTGTGGCTTCACGACCCCGCCGACGACACCGGGCAGCGCGTCGAGGTTGAGCTCCATAGCCCCCGTACCCAGCGCCAGGCGCGATTTGTCCACGCCGAGCGCTACCTCGGTGACGCCCAGCTGGACCACAAGGGTCAGCACCTGGCACTCGACGTGAGGGGCAAAGTGGTCACCATGCCCAACTGGGAGCGCGCTGTGCGCCAGCACGGGGCGGCACAGGGAGTGCGCTACCGGTTGATCAGGTTCCTGAACGCCACAGAGTCCGTTGTGACGGTCAGCGACCAGGGCGGCGAAGAGGGGATCGAGGTCCACTCCAACGGCCGCTCCGCTCCCTCGGGGGGGGCGCCAGGCTCCGTCCGCCGCCTGGACACTGGCGACATCGGCCGGGTGGTGGAGCTGGAGCCCTCCCCGGACGGACGTCGCCTTGCGGTGACCAACCACCGCAACCAGCTCCTCCTCGTCGAGGTGAACCAAGGGGGGGCCCGAATCATCGACGAGTCACGATTCGGCCGGCCGGCCGAGCCTGCCTGGTCCCCGGACAGCCGCTGGCTGGCCTACGCCTTCCCTGCCACCGAGCACACCCGCCTGATCCGCCTGGCCGACATCGGCGGCGAGCCAGCACCGCCGGAGGCGGGGGCCGAGGGCGGCGCCGGAGCGGGTGCTGGCGCCGGAGCGGGTGCTGGCGCCGGAGCCGAGGACCAGGGTGAGCCGCCGGCCGCCGGCCAGCCGCACGCGGCCATCGAACTCCACGACGTGACCCGAGCCGAGTTCCAGGACAGCTCGCCGGCCTGGGACCCCGAAGGACGCTGGCTCTGCTTCCTCTCCCACCGCAGCTTCGACCCGGTGTACGACGCGGTCGTGTTCGACCTTGGCTTTCCCCGGGCGGTGAGGCCGTACCTGGTCACCCTGAGGGCGTCGGACCCGTCGCCGTTCGTGGTCCGCCCGGAGGGGGACAAGCCGGGGGGCTCATCCGAGGTGAGTGGGCAAGGGGGTGAGGCGGAAGGGAGCACGATTACTCCAACTGAGCCGGTGAGGGTGGACCTGGACGGGATCGCGGGTCGGGCCGTCGCCTTTCCCGGCCCAGAGGGCCGCTACGACGCCCTGGCGCTGTTGAAGAACAAGGCGCTGTGGCTCTCGCACCCGGTGGAGGGGGCGCTGGCCCGCGACATCCTCGCCACCGCTCCCCCACCCGGCGCCTCGATCGACTGCTACGACTTCGCCGAGGCCAAGCACGAGCCCCTGGTCGAGGGGGTGAGCGATTTCGGCGTTAGCGGCGACGCCAGCACCCTGGTCTACCTCGCTCACGAGAGCGGTGGCCTGCGCCTGCGGGTCATCCCGGCTGGAGAGAAGCCGCCCGAGGACCACGACGACTCTCCTGGCCGGGCGAGCGGGTGGGTCGACCTCTCACGGGTGCGTATAGCCGTCGAGCCCGGCGCCGAGTGGGAGCAGATGCTGCGGGAGGCCTGGCGGCTTCAACGCGAGCACTTCTGGGTTCCCGACATGTCGGGCGTGGACTGGGACCGGGTGCTGGAGCGTTACCTGCCGCTGGTCTCCCGGGTGGCAACCCGCGCCGAGTTCTCCGACCTGATGTGGGAGATGCAGGGCGAGCTGGGGACCTCACACGCCTACGAGCTGGGCGGCGACTACCGCGAAGCCCCCGCTTGGGGCCTCGCCCGCCTGGGAGCTGACTTTGCGTGGGACTCCGACGCCGAGTGCTGGAGGGTCTGTCGGATTGCCACCGGGACCAGCTGGGATCCCCGGGAGGCCTCACCGCTGCGGGATCCAGGGGTGAATGTCGGTGTGGGCGCGGCCATACTGGAGGTGAACGGACAGCCGGTGGCTCCGGAGTGGGGGCCGATTCGGCTTCTGGCGAACCAAGCTGGCCAAGCGGTGGAGCTGACGGTGAAGGACCTGCCGGCGGAGGGTGCGGCCGAGACGGCACCGGGTCGCGACAACGGCCAGGCGGAAGGAGCGGCGCAGGGATGCCGCCGAGCGCTGGTCGTGACCCTGGCTGACGAGCGGCCCCTGCGCTACAGGGACTGGGTGTCGGCCAACCGCCGGCGGGTCCTGGTCGAGACTGGTGGTCGGGCCGGTTACCTGCACATCCCCGACATGGGGCCTGTCGGCTTCGCCGAGTTCCACCGAAGCTTTGGCGTCGAGGTGGAGCGCGGCGCCCTGGTGGTCGACGCCAGGTTCAACCGGGGAGGCCACGTCTCGGCGCTGCTGCTGGAGAAGCTGGCCCGGCGGCGGATCGGCTGGGACGTGTCCCGTTGGGGGCCGATGGAACCGTACCCGGCCGAGTCGGTGGGAGGGCCCATGGTGCTGCTCACCAACGAGCACGCCGGCTCGGACGGCGACATCTTCACTCACGGCTTCAAGCTGCTCGGCCTCGGCCCGGTGGTCGGCACCAGGACCTGGGGTGGGGTGATCGGTATCAGCCCCAGCCACGCTCTCGTGGACGGGAGCCTCACGACCCAGCCCGAGTACGCCTTTTGGTTTGCCGACGTGGGATGGGGTGTGGAGAACTACGGTGCCGACCCTGATTTCGAGGTAATCATCCGTCCCGAGGACCACGCTGCAGGGCGAGACCCCCAGCTCGGCCGCGCGATCGAGTTGGTGCTCGACGCATTGGCCTCACATCATCCGGCCCTGCCGGACCTGGGGGACAAGCCTCACCTCGCGCTGCCGGCGCTTCCTTCCCGCAGCCACCGTTAGCTCGATCAGGGCTCAGTTGACGATCTCGTGCCTTCCAAGGCCCATTGGTTGAGGGCGTGCTCGAATGCAGGCCACCACGCGGGCTCGTCGTCCTCGGGCGGCGCGCCGTCAGAGGACGGTGGGGCCTGCCCTGGCCCCGGTGGCCGCCACCAGCCGCCACCGTCGTCACCCTGGTCCCCCGGCTCCTCGGCGCCGCTCCCTAGGTTGAGGTCGTCGCGGAACACCTGGTTGAACCCTATACCAGCGCTCACACCACCCAGCACCACCGCTATTATGCAGCCGATGACCGCTGCCTCGTTGCCGGCGGTCACCGCCACCGCCACGCCGACGAAGCCCATTGCGAAGAGGGCGAACCCGGCCCCGTAGGCCACAGCCCCGCGGGGCCAGCGCTGCCGGGGCGTGCGCTGCCGGGGCATCCCGTCAGGGCTCGGCGCGTGCTGGGGGCGCATGCATTGCTCCACGTCTCTTCTCGGCTGCCCGGCCATTCGTCGACCTCCGATCCAGTGTCTACCCAGTGTCCTTCGGCACCTGAGGTACGACCCTTTACAAGGAACGGGGTCTTCCGGCACGGACGTGGATGACTGAGGCCGTTGGATCCTGGATCATCCCTCTCGAGGACTGGGACACCGGGGGGTTTGCTGTGGTCCTCCAACGGGCGAACTGGAGTAGTTAGGCCGCGATATACTCGGCTCAACTACTCCAGTTCGGGGGCGGCTTCCACGTGGATGGCCCCGGCCCGGCTCAGCGAGTCTCCTCGCTCGCGCCCTCCCGCAGCCAGCCGGCCAGGACCGGCTCGAACGCCGGCCACCAAGCCGGATCCTCGCCGACGCCGCTGCCGGGGCTGGCGGGGCCGCTGGAGGAGGGTTGCTCGCCGACGCTCGGGGGCGTCCAGGCGGGTGCTGGCGGCGTCCACGTGCCGCCCCCGTCACCTGGGTCCACCTCACCAACGTGGCGGCCGACGACCAGGGGGCGGTCAATGGTTCCGTACATGGCCCCAAGACAGGCCACCAAGCCGCCCACGGCCAAGACCACCACGCTGGCAATAACGCCTGCCTCGTCGTAGAGCCCGATCGTCACGACTGCGCCCACGAAACCCGCCGCCGCCAGTCCCATCCCGCCGGGCACTGCCCAAGCCCAAGCGTTCGCCCGGCGGGTGCGGCCGTCGGCAGCGGCCCTGCACCTGTCGCATTCCATCGTCATCGGCCCTTCCTCCTCCGTCAGCGCGTGCGGACTCTTCAGCCTCCACCCATCCTGTGTTGTGTTCGTTGAGGCCCCCATCTCTGGACGAGCGTCTCTGGACGGAAGCATTCCCCGACACGAGGCTAGCAAAACGCTCAGCGCGCGTTTGGGTCGGCAGTCGTCCCTGGCCCCTTGGGGTGGCGGGAGTCCCAGGCTGTCGCTGCGCCCTCCTCGGAGAGGGCGACCTTGCGTACCCGGGTAGTGGGGGTCTTGGGCAGCTCGGCGCGAAGGACGACGTAGCGCGGGACCATGAACTTTGGCAGGCGCTGGCGCAAGAAGGCGTGGAGGTCCGAAGGGCCCAAAGGCGGCCCGGGACGCTGCACGACGCAGAGCATGACCTCCTGCTCCACGCCGTCGTCGTCGGGGACCCCGACCGCGGCGGCCTCGATCACCGCCTCGTGCTCCAGAGCCGCCGCCTCGATGAGCTTGGCTGGGATGATCTCGCCGCGCCTGCGTATCGACTCGCGCAACCTCCCCGCGAACGAAAGGTCGCCTTCGCTCCGGCGAACCATTAGGTCCCCGGTCCGGTAGAAGCCGTCCTCAGTCCACCCTTCCCTGCTCAGCGCCAGCCCAGGGGGGGGCTTGCCGGGGCTCTCGGCGGGCGTGGCGGCGGGCGTGGCGGCGGGCGTGGCGGCTGGCGTGGCGGCGGGCGTGGCGGCGGGCGTGGCGGCTAGGTAGCCCTCGAACATCAAGTGGGGCCGGCGCGGACGGATCCAGAGCTCGCCCGCCTCGCCGTCTGGCAGCTCTTCTCCGTCTGGCCCGACTATGAGGGACTCGAATCGGGGGCTCGGGCACCCAACCGTGCCCGGCGTCTGGGGCAGTGAAGCAGGGGCGCTCCAGCAGGAGGCGGTCTCGGTCTGGCCCCAGGTCTCGATCAGGTGAACCCCGAATCGCTCCTCGATACCTCGCCAGGCCTCGACCGGGGCGGCAGAGCCCAGGATCCAGCGGACTTGGTTGTCGCTGTCGTCGGGCTGGCGGGGGCGGTTCGCCAGGACAGACAACAGGGTCCCCACGAACGTGAAACCCACGGCCTCGGATCGGCGCACCCGCCCCCAGAACCCAAAGGGGTCGAAGCGCGAGTCCACGGTCATGCGCCCACCCCGGCGCAGGGCAGCCAGCAAGGTCCCCTGGCAGGTGATGTGGAACAGGGGCAGGCAGGAGTACAGTCCCTCACCTTGCGCTACCGGAAGCATCTCGTCTCCGTACGCGACGGCCCAAGTCGCCTCGCAGGCCCGGCTCCACAGGACTGCCTTTGGGGAACCGGTGGTCCCAGAGGTGCACATCAGCTTTGCCGGGGCGGCAGGGTCAGCGGGGAGCGGTGGAGGCGGGGTGCTCGGCGCCTTGGCGAGGAGTGCCTCCAGGGACCGACATCCATCGGGCGCTGGCCCCTTGGAGGTCGGCCACCCTGAGATCAGCACCGGGGGCAGTGGCGCTCCAGCGGCTGCGAGGCCTAGATAGCGCCCTGCCTCGCAGACCACAACGGCTGCTCGCGCCAAGGCCATCACGGTGCGCAAGGGCTCGCCAGTGAGCAAGCTGTTGAGTGGCATGAACACAGAGCCGAGCTTGGCGCACCCGAACCAAGTGCCCACGATCGCGCTGCTGTTCCCGCACCGGGTCATCACGACGTCACCCGGCCCCACGCCCAGCGACGCCAAGGCCCAGGCCGTGCGGTTGGCCAGCTCGTCCAGCTCGGCGAAGGTGAGGGTACCGTCCGGCAGAGTCAAGAAGCGGCGAGCGCCGAGGCAGGCGGCCTGGCGCTCGAGTAGATGGCGCAGGCTCACGTCGGGGGGCGGCAGGTCGGGAGGCGGCAGGTCGGGGGGCGGCAGGTCGGGGGGCGGCAGGTCGGGAGGCGGGCTCTGGCCGGGAGGCGGCAGGTCGGGAGGCGGGCTCTGGCCGGGAGGCGGCAGGTCGGGAGGCGGGCTCTGGCCGGGGGACGGGCCGGGCGGCGGCGGCGGCGCAGGCAACTCAGAGTGCCAGTGGGAGGCCAATCGTGGCCGCCCACTCCAGCCACGAGCCGTCGTAGTTGGCAACTGCCGGATGCCCGAGGATCTCGCCCAGGACAAGGCAGGCCAACGCCGACGAGGCGCCCAGCTCGCAGTAAGCGATCAACGGGCGCTCGAAGGGCACCCCCGCCTCGGCAGCCAGAACGGCCAGCTCCTTCGCAGGCAGCAGGAGGCCCGTGTCGGGATCCACCAAGCTCCCCCAGGGCAGGCTCAGCGCTCCCGGGATATGCCCGCCCCGGATGGCCCCCGTCACCGGGGCCGAGATCCCTCCCAACGGTACCTGGCCGTTGTAGCCAGCGGGACTCCTGACATCGATGACGACCGTGCGGCCGCCAGTCAGCGCCGCCTCGACGTCCGCCCGGCGCGCGCGCATGCCATCGTGCTGGCCTCGCGGGACAGGGTAGGTGGCCCTGGCCGGGTGGCGGGCGCTCGCCCTGGGCGGGTCGCTGGCGCGGCCGCTGACCATCGGGAGGCCGGCCCGCGCCCACGAGGCGTACCCGCCGTCGAGCAGGCACACCTTGGGATGCCCCCACAAGCGAAGCACCCACCACGCGTAAGCTGCCCACAGGTTCATCTGGTCGCCGTAGACCACGACGGTCGTGCCAGGGTCGACCTCCAGGGTATCCATCAGGCCGGCAAACGCAACAGCCCCGAGGACATCACGGCTCTGCGTCGAGGTCAGCTTCGCGTGCCAGCACACGTAACGTGCCCCAGGCACGTGACCCATCTCGAAGGCGAACTCGTCGTCGTCCACTTGCAGGACCCTCACCGTCGGGTCATCGAGATGCTCGTGGAGCCACTCCCTGCTCACGACTTGGGCTTCACGGGCCGGCACGGCCGCAACCGTAGTCGCGTGACCCTAGCCGCAGTGATCCTAGCCATGATCCCACCAGCCTGGAGTCTCCGTATACTCCACATATGGCCTCCTCGAGAAGCAAGTCAGCAAAAGACAACATTGCGCTCAGGGGCCTGGGCATCCTGGGCCTGCTCGGCATCGGGGCAGCGCACATAGAGCTTTGGCTGGGCGTCTACCAACAGATCCCCACCATCGGGCCGCTCTTCGAGTTCACCTTCATCTTCGCCTGGGTGCTCGCCCTGGTGATGCTGGTGTTCCCCACAGCGCTGGTGGCCGTGGTAGCTGCGGGCTTTGCGCTTGCGACCCTCGGTGGTTACATACTCGCCCTGCTGCTGCCGAAGGGCATCTTCTTGTTCACCGAGCAGGAGATCTCCTACGCCGGGGGGGTTGCGATAGCCTCCGAGGTGATAGGCGCAGTGGTGCTGTTGGCCTGGGCAGCAGGGCGAGTGCTAGCTCCACGCGCGGCGTCAGCGTCGGCTCCATTTGGCGCAACCGCCGAGGAGAAGCGCTCTGCCGGCAAGGCTCGCCGCTCCAAGACTCCACGACGAGCGGCAGCGTCGACTCCCTTTGGCGCAACCGCCGAGGACAACCTCGCCAGCGCCCAGGGCGCCAATAGGCAAGCGGGCAGCGGGAGTAGCGGCAGCGGGAAGCCCCCCCGTGACAAGCCGGCCCGTGACAAGCCGGCCCGTGACAAGCCCGCCCGTGACAAGCCTGCCCGTGACCCGCGTGGCCGGGCGGCGTCGGTGGAGGCGGCAATAGAGAAAGCCCAGGCATCTTTTCCCACCGGCGCCTCGCCCGGCCAACGCTAGGCAAAGTACGCCAACTGGGGTAGTTGAGCCACATATAACACGGCTCAACTACCCCAGTTGCGGCCGCAGGACCCACAGCACCCCAACCGAGCTGTCGGGGCGGCACCGTGCTAGCGTCGCCGCGTGGCAAGCCCGCGCAAGAGCCGAGCCGGCGACGAGCCAACGGTCGGCCCCCAAGGTCGCCTGCGCCGGGGCAACCTGCAGATGCTGATCCTCCTGCTTGGCCAGTTCGCTCTCGGCATAGCCACCAACCTGTACGTCAAGATCCCGGCAAAGCACCCTGGAGCCCATGCGGGCGGCTACTTCTCGGGCCTGGCCCAGGGCATCGGTTGGGTCATCCCCAACGGCGCCGTGGTGCTCGCTGCTCACGCTGCGCTGGGCCTCGCCCTCATCCTGGTCGGCCTGGACCTGCTGGTGGTCTCGATAGTCACCAAGTCGCTGGCTCGACGCGCCGGGGTGGTCTCGGCACACCTCGTCGGGGTGTTGGCGATCATCGGGGCAGGATTCAACGGAGTCAGCTTCCTCAACTACAGCCACAACGTCAGCTCCCTCGTGATGGCCCTTCTCTTTGCCCTCGCCGTGGCCTGCTACGTGGTTGCGCTGTACCTGCTCCCACCCCGCGCCGTCACCGCCAGATAGGGTCGTCCCGATCCCTGTCGACCCCAAGGTTCGACAGGGGGGGGCGCCGGCCCCTCATTCGCTGCCTTGCCACCAGGCCCAACGCCACGGCGAGCGCCACCCCAACCATCACGGCTCCGGCAGCGGCGACCGCGAGCGCCACCACCAGGCCGAGCCCAGCGAGGTCGCCCACCATCAACCGGGCCCGGTGTCGACCACCTCGCAAGATGCCGTCAGCCCGCCACCCGAGCCAGGCGCACGTTGCCAGCGATAGGACAGCCAGCGGCACGTCAGGGTGGGCATCCACCCAGTTGGACAGGGCGCCAACGGTGATGCCGAGCACAAGGGCCGCCACCGCCGCCATCAGCCAGAGGCGCCAGCTTGCAGCGCGCACGCTCGGGGGGTCCCACTGGCCGCCCTTGGGCCCTCGAACTCCTGACGCCATCGCCAACAACGTAGCCGACCCGCCACCCACTAGGTTGCGCACCCAGTGGACTATGACCTCGTGGTGCTTGGCGGTGGCGCTGGAGGCCTCAGCGCCGCCAGAGCCGCGGCGAGGCGACGAGCGAGCGTGGCGATGGTTCAAGAGGGCCGAGTCGGCGGGGAGTGCACGTTCGCCGGCTGCGTGCCATCCAAGGCGCTCATCGAGGCAGCGTTGCGTGGCGCCACCTTCAAGGAGGCAATGGCCGCGGCCCATCGGGCTATCGAGGCCATCGCCGAGACCGAGTCGCCGGAGGTCCTGCGCCGTGAAGGCGTCCAGCTGATACCTGGCCGGGGACGCTTCTGCTCGCCCAGGTCCCTCGAGGTGGACGGTCGACGGCTCAGCGCGGCGGGCTACGTGATCGCCACCGGCGCCGCCCCCGCCGTGCCCCCGATCGAGGGCCTCGCCGACATCGCCTACCTGACCAACGAGAACCTGTGGGACCTGGACTCCCTTCCGGCCTCGCTCGCCATCCTCGGGGGGGGAGCCATTGGCGTCGAGATGGCCCAGGCAATCTCGAACCTGGGATCGCGGGTGAGCCTCATCGAGGGCCAGGACCGCCTGCTGCCTCACGAGGAGCCCGAGGCCTCCGCCGTGCTGGTTCAGCTCTTCCATGACCAAGGAATCGAGGTCAGCTTGGGCCAACAGGTCACAAGGATCGAACCGAGCGGCGAGCCTGCGGCTCCGCCGGGCGCTGCACGCCTCCACCTGGGCGGTGGCGCCACTCTGGAGGCCGACGCCGTGCTGGTCTCGGTGGGGCGCCGGCCGAACACCGCGGACATCGGCCTGGGAGAGGCCGGCGTGCGCACCGACGCGCACGGCTTCGTCGTCACGAACGACCACCTCGCCACGACCGCCAAGGGTATTTGGGCGGCCGGGGACGTCTCCGGCAAGCTCCAGTTCACCCACGCCGCAGACGAGATGGGCAGGATGGCCGCCGCCAACGCCCTGTCCCGGCTCAGGCGGCGAAGCTTCCGGTCCAGGTCGATCCCCTGGGTAACCTTCACCTCGCCCGAGATAGCCCGAGTGGGGGTCACCGAAGCCGAGGGAGCAGAGCTCGGAGCCAGGGTCGCCTGGCTCCCGATGGCCGAGCTGGACCGGGCAGTGATCGCCGGAGAGACCGCTGGCTTCGTGAAGCTCATCGTCGGCCGTCGGCCCCTGTTGCGCAACCTGGCTGGGGGTCAGGTCCTCGGCGCCACCATCATGGCTGCTAGGGGGGGCGAGATGATCGCCGAGGTGGCCCTGGCCATGCGGACAAAAATGTTCCCCGCCCGATTGGCCCTGACCACCCACGCCTATCCCACATGGTCCACAGCGGTCCAGAAGGCCGCAGCCCAGCTGTTTATCGAGATCGACGGCCGCCGCTGGCGCCCGGCGGTAGCCCCGACCTAATGCCGCCATCGACCAGCGGCGCCCTTGACCCGGCGTGGGGGGTCGTGGCCAGCAGGGAGCACCGATGGCCGGCGACCCTCGCGGTCGCGGCCGCGGTCGCGCTCACCGTTGCGCTGCCGGATCCACTGTTCCTGGGACCTCGATGGGTGCTGCCAGCGGTCGAGGCAGCCCTGGCCGCCCCGCTGCTGGTCGTGTCTCCCTTCCGTCACCGAGACGAGCCACCCGTGACCCGCTGGATGTCACTGGCCCTCATCGGCCTGGCGGAGGTGGCCAACCTGATCTCTTTGTCCCTGCTGGTACAAGCGATCATCAACGGCTCCAACATCGGCGGCCACCAGCTGATCCTGGCCGCCGTGGAGATCTACCTCACCAACGTGTTGCTGTTCGGCCTGTGGTTCTGGGAGCTGGACCGGGGAGGGCCGGGCGCCCGCATGTGCATCGACCATCGTGAGCCGGACTTCTTGTTCCCGCAGATGGTCACACCGGACTCCGCGCCGAAGGCATGGAACCCGAACTTCGTCGACTACCTGTATGTGGCGTTCACCAACGCCACCGCCTTTAGCCCGACCGACACCATGCCGCTGACTCGTGCGGCAAAGACACTGATGACCCTGGAGTCCGCTGCCGCCCTCCTGACTGTCACCCTTGTGGCAGCCAGAGCGGTGAACATCCTCAAGTAGTCGCCTGATCCCCAGCGCCGCCCCCTGCCCCTGCGCCGCCCCCGGCCCCTCGCACCGCCGCCAGCAGCTCCTCGCTCGGCCGGAAGGTGAGTCCCACGAAGCCCCGGTGGGCGTAGCGGATGACCCCCTCCGCGTCGACCACAAAGACCGACCGGCGGTAGAACCCGACCGGTCCCACTACCCCGTATGCGCGCCCCGCCACCCTGTCGGGGTCCGCAAGGAGGGGCATCGTCAGCCCGGAGCCGGCGGCGAAGCTCTCGTGGCTCTGGACCCCCTGGGGGCTTATCGCCCACATGACGGCGTTCAGGTCCTCGAAGCGGGAGAGGTCTGCGGAGTAAGATCGCAGCTGGCGGGTGCACACCGCTGTGTCGTCCCCCGGGTAGAACACCAGGACCACCGGGCGCCCCTTGCACTGGGACAGCCTGTAGGCCTGACCCCCCGTCCCAGGCAGGGAGATCTCGGGAGCAGTGTCTCCCACGGCGACCGCCGCCATCAGGCGTCCACCAGCTCGGCAATCTCGGTGGGGATGTCGAAGTTCATCCAGATGCTCTGGACATCGTCGTGGTCCTCCAGGGCTTCCAACACCCTCAGCACCTTGCGAGCTTCCTCCTCCGAGCCAAGGGTCACCACAGTGCTGGGCACCATCGCCAGCTCGGCCGACTCGACTGTCAACCCGGCGCCCTCCAGCGCAGAGCGTATCTGCGCCAAGTCCCTCGGGGCGCAGGTGACCCTCCAGGACTCGCCGTCGTCAACCAGGTCCTCCGCCCCTGCCTCCAGCACGGCCAGCGTCACGGCGTCCTCGTCCTCCGCCCCGGCCGCCCCGTCCCCCCCGGCCTGCTCGACCCCTCCGGCAGCCCCGTCCCCCCCGGCCTGCTCGACCCCTCCAGCAGCCCCGGCCCCCCCGGCCCGCCCGGCCCCCCGGACCACTCGGGGCAGCAGGAGGACGCCCTTGCGCTCGAACTGCCACGACACGGCGCCGGGCTCGGCCATCGAGCCACCGCTGCGCGTGAAGATCATCCTGACCTCGGCACCGGTGCGGTTGCGGTTGTCGGTGAGGCACTCGACCATCACCGCCACGCCCCCCGGAGCGTAGCCCTCGTAAGACACCGCCTCGTAGCGAACCCCCTCCAACTCACCAGTCCCGCGCTTGACGGCACGCTCGATCGTGTCCAAGGGGACGGAGGCGTCACGCGCCTTGGCGAACATGGTGCGCAAGGTGGCGTTGGCTGTCATGTCGGAGCCGCCCTCGCGAGCTGCCACCTCGACTTGGCGGATCAGCTTGGCGAACAGCTTGGACCGCACCTTGTCGGTGGCGGCCTTCTTGTGCTTGGTGGTTGCCCACTTGGAGTGACCGGACACCCTCAGCCCACCCCGCGGGCGACATTCGCCAGGAACAGCTCGTGGAGGCGAGGGTCTCCCGAGCACTCGGGATGGAAAGCGGCAACCATCACCGGGCCCTGGCGGCACACCACCGGCCCCTGGGCCGAGCCGCCCTCCACGCTGGCCAGGACCTCCACCCCCGGCCCAACCCGGCACACGACGGGCGCCCTGATGAATAGGGCCCTCACCGGGCCCCCCTCGACCCCGGCCACCGACAGGTCGCACTCGAAGGAGTCCGCCTGGGTGCCGAATGCGTTGCGTCGCACCGAGATGTCGATGGCGCCGAAGCAGCGCTGGCCGGGCCGTCCGCCGACCACCTCGGACCCGAGCAGGATCATCCCAGCACAGGTCCCCAAGGCCGGTAGGCCGTCGGCAAGCAGGCACGCCAAGGCATCGCCAAGGCCGGACGACTCCAGCAGCATCGACATCGTCGTCGACTCGCCACCCGGGCACACGATGGCGTCCAGGCCACCGAGGTGGGACGGCCGGCGAACCAGGATGGGGTGGGCACCGAGGTCTCCGAGCAGCTGGGCATGTTCTGAAAAATCCCCTTGCAGGGCCAGTATGCCCACCTTCACAGGCGTTACCAGCCCCTGTCGGCCAGCTTGAGCTCGACTCGGTCACCGGGCGTGCCGGCCATCGTCTCGCCCAGGTTGCGGCTCACCTTGGCCACGATCTGGGCGTCTCGGAAGTGGGTGGTGGCCTCGACGATCGCCCTGGCACGGCGAGCAGGCTCGGCGCTCTTGAAGATCCCCGACCCCACGAAGCACGCCTCCGCGCCCAGCTGCATGACCAGCGCCGCATCCGCCGGGGTCGCAATCCCCCCGGCGCAGAACAGCGGCACAGGCAACCGCCCGGTCTCGGCAACCTCGGTGACCAAGCCGACCGAAGCGCCCAGCGCCTTCGCCCAGCCGTAGATCTCGGCCGAGTCTGCCACCTCGATGCGGCGGATGTCACCAAGGATCGAGCGAAGATGCGTCACGGCCTGGCTCACGTCGCCGGTGCCTGCCTCGCCTTTGGACCGGACCATCGCCGCACCCTCCGAGATGCGCCGCAGCGCCTCGCCGAGGTTGTTGGCGCCACACACGAACGGCACCGAGAAGCCCCACTTGTCGATGTGGTGGGCGTGGTCGGCAGGGGTGAGCACCTCGCTCTCGTCGATGTAGTCGACCCCCAAGGCTTCGAGCACCTGGGCCTCCGCAAAGTGGCCTATGCGCGCCTTGGCCATCACCGGGATCGTGACCGCCTCCCGGATCGCCTCGACCAGCGCAGGGTCGCTCATGCGGGCCACGCCACCCTGCGCACGGATGTCGGCGGGCACCCGTTCCAGCGCCATCACGGCTACGGCCCCGGCCTCCTCGGCGATGGCGGCCTGCTCGGCGGTCACCACGTCCATGATCACGCCACCCCTCAGCATCTCTGCGAGCCCCCGCTTGACTCGCGGGGTCGCTGCGGTCCGGGAAGGAGAAGGAGAGGGGGACGGGTCGCTCACACCCCCACACTACCGGTCGGAGGCCGTTCCAAGGCAAGCGAAATATCCCGCCGTTGCCCTCACCTCCGTGCCCACCAACCCCCCACCGCCCCGGCAGCGCTCACATCTGGCGTAGCGCAGCGACCCTGAGGACTGCTGGTGCGCTGGGCGATGCCAGCCACAGGGCCTCGGTGAGCCTTGCTGGCAGCCCACCCACCGGGAGCGAGTCGGCGAGACGCTCCAGCGCCGCTGCCAGGCCGGGCGGGTAGCAGGTGAGTGACACTGCGGCCAGGTCGGCGCTGGCCTGGCTGGAAGCGGCAAGCCTGGCCCTCGCGAGCCTTGGGACGACTATGGGCCACCCGGCGGCCACGGCGACAGTGGCGGGCACGGCGGCGCCCGAGCGCAGCTTCGCGACCTCGCGGGCAAGGACCCCCTCCAGCTCGACCCGGCTGAGGCGACTCAGCAGTCCGGTCGTCACTACCAGCCGGGCGCTGCGAGGGTGGGTGACTGCCAGGAGCATGTTGGGCTCCTCGCTACCGAGGAGCCAGAGCTGGGGCTTGAGGACCCCTGCGCTGGCACAGAGTCCTTCGAGCAGGTTGTCGGTCCGAGGCTGGTCCAAAGGCCCGGGCCGAGCTGCGCGCACCAGCGTGGTGACGAGCCAGGGCGCCAGCGCCCAGAGAAGGAACCCCAATTGGGCCGCGACATAGGCGCCGACCACCGCGGCCAACGCCAGGAACGAGCCGGCCCAGGTCGCGACGAACGCGACGATGCCGGCCGCGACCGCTGGGCCAGCGGCCAGCAGGACCGCTCGCATGTGGTTGGCACGTTGCTGGCCCCGGCGGACCGCCTCGGCCCGCAGCTGCTCCCCCCGGCGGGCCTGGGCCCTCGCCTGCTCCCGGCGGGCCTCGGCTGCTCCCGCTCGCGCAGCCGGCGCCCGGGTGGTCACGGGCCACCCCTGGGCAGGCGGGTGGCGGCATACCGAACCCTCCGGAGCAGGCTGGCGGGCCTCAGGCGGCTCAGATGTGGCGGTCCGCCGGCGCCGGAGGCCAACACCTGGGAGTAAAGATCGGTGTAGTGAGCGGCCATCCGGTCGGTCGAGAACTCGGCTGCACGCACGCGGGCGGCTCCCGCCAGCTTGTCTGCAAGCATCTGGTTGGATAGCACCCGGGCGAGGCCCTCGGCGAGGGCAATGGCGTCCCCCGGCGCCACCAGGAGGGCATCGACCCCTGCCCTGGCCACCAACCGGTACGCCCTGAGGTCGCTGGCGACTATCGGGGTCCCAGCAGCCATTGCCTCCAACAGGACCACCCCAAAGGACTCGCCGTGCTCCGAGGGTACGGCGTAGACGTCCGCAGCGCGCAGGCGGGCCGCCTTCTCTCTGTCGCCAATGCGGCCGAGCCACTCGATGCGCGGGTTGCGGAAGCTTCGACGCTGGAGCTCGGCGGTCTCCGGTCCAACACCCGCTACCCACAACGACACGCCTGGACCGAGCAGCTCGAATGCGGTCAGCAAGGTGGCCAGGCCTTTGCGCGCCTCGTGACGGCCGACGAAGAGGATCGTCGGGCCCGTGGTCGGCCACGGTGGGGCGCTGGCGAAGTGCTCGATCTCTACGCCGTTGGGGACGAGCGTGTACTCCCCTCCCAGGGCCGCCTGCGCGGTAGCTCGGGCGTCGGGCGACACGGCGCAACGAAGGTCGAGGCCGTTGGCGACCCAGCGCACCAGGGGCGCCAGGGCCCGATAGGCGGCGCTGTTGCCGAAGCGGTGAAAGGTCCCCACCACCGGGAGCTCCGTGGTCAGCAAGGCAGTCAGGCTGGGCCCGGGCACCAATGGCTCGTGCACATGGACCAGGTCGAAGCCACCCTCGGCCAGGGCCCTCACCGTCCGCCGGAAGCACGCCGGGTCTGGAGCAACTGGCGCCACGGAGCCGTTCGCCGCGAAAGGTATCGACAGGCCCAGCGGGATGACACCCTCCTCTGGGGCGGGCCCGTCGCACGGCCCCAGGACACTGGCCTCCACGCCGCGCCGGCGCAGGGCGCGGGCAAGCCCGAGCACCTGGCACTGCACCCCGCCCGGGATGGTCAGGCTATATGGGGATACCTGGGCCACGCGCACGGCCACACAGTAGGCGATGGTGCCTTTAGGGGGCCACTGGCTCAGCTTTGGGTACGCGCCGGGTCTGCAACGCGCACCAGATGAGCGGGATCTGCAGGGGCAAGCGGACCCAGTCCTCGACTTGGTGGGCCAGCACGTTTCCAGCCTGGGCGTTCAGGGCCATCTGCAGGTTCGCCGGCCAGATGACGACGAGGAGCACCGCGGCAGCGATCCCCGCCCAGCGGTCCCGGCGCCACAGTCCCACCGCACAGATCAGCTCGGCCACCCCGCTCACGTAGACGATGGCCGTCTTGGCCGGCAAGAAGCCCGGCACGATCGGGGTGAACGACACAGGGTGAGCCAGGTGGACAACGCAGCTGACGCTGAATGCGATCGCCACCACCCATGGCGCTCGCCCCCTCCATGTCCCGGCCCCGCTCACAGCCCCTGCGCCGTCGTCGGGCGCCCGCGAACAGCGAACTGTGTCAAGCTTGTATCCCTATGGCATACAAACTTGACACAGTTCGCGCTGACACCGACCGCGTCAGCGCTTCGAGGTGTCGATCAGGCTGCGCCAGTCGCTCAGGCGGCTGCGGACCTGGGCCGGGGTGAGGCGGAGGGTCTCGGGGAGGACCCGTGCGGCTATCTCACGCTGGGCCCAGTAGTCGTGGGCCGCAGCGGAGAAGAGGGAACGACGCCACGCCACCAGGTCGGCCGGCGGTTCGCCCAGGAATCCCCACAACGTGAAAGCCATCTCCAGGTCGAAGATGACCGGCGCCCGGTCGAAGGCTGAGGCCCGGCACAGGGCGACCCCGAGACAGCCCGCAGTGGCGTCGGCGGCTGTCTCGCCGGGCGCCAGGACCAGGCGGGCCTGAAAGCGCTCGGCCAGGTGCAGGCCATAGCCCTGGTCGGGCCCGGTCATCCCGAAGCGCGCACCACTCGGGCCAACCTTCATCGGGCCTTTGGGGTCACCTGGGCGCTCGGCCCACCACGCAGCAGGAGTGGGCAGCTTGCCCACCGGGCGCACCCGGTCGGCGGCGGCGAGGGGCGAATAGTTGGGCTGGGTCACGGCTCCAGTGTCCCACCGGCGGACCCGTCCCCGCCACGGTCGCTGCCCTGGCCGCCGGCCGGGCCGTCAACAGCGGTCGGGGCGCCCGCGGCAGCCGGGGCTGCCGCGGCGCCAGCAGCTGCCAGGGCGAGCAGCCCATAGGCCACCGAGTCCTCCAGGGCCTGCCAGGAAGCCTGGATGACGTTGTCGGACACGCCTATTGTCGACCACGACCTCTCCCCGTCCGTGGTATCCAACAGGACCCTGGTCACAGCCCGCGTACCCACGGAGCTGTCCAGCACCCGGACCCGGTAGTCGGTGAGGTGCAGGCGGGAGAGCTCGGCGAAGTGCGGCCCGATGGCTGCGCGCAGCGCTGCGTCGAGCGCGTTCACCGGGCCGTTGCCCTCGGCGGTGGCCACCACCCGCTTGCCCCCTACGTGCACCTTTACAGTCGCCTCGGTGCTCACCACGACCCCAGGCCCCGGGCCCGATGCGAATCCGGCGTCGCCCCGGATCCCAGCGCCCTCGCCAACCGGTCCCGAAGGCCTGTGCTCGACGATCACCCTCCAGGACTCCAGGCGCCACAGCTCCTGGCGCCAACCGGTCGCCGAGCGCATCAACAGCTCCAACGACCCGTCGGCCACCTCGAAGTGATAGCCGCGGTGCTCCAGCGCCTTCAGGTGCTCCAGCACCTCTGACAGCGCCAGGCCGTCCAGCGCGAGGCCCAGCTCGGCTGCCTTCAGCGCCAGCGTGGAGCGACCCGACAGCTCGCTCACCACGAAACGCGCACCGTTGCCCACCGAGTCGGGCTGCACGTGCTCGTACGCGGAGGGGGAACGGGCGATGGCGCTGGTGTGAAGGCCGGCCTTGTGGGCGAACGCCGAGGCGCCCACGTAGGGTTGGGCTGGGTCGGGGGCGACGTTCACGAGCTCGGCCAAGTGCCGAGCCACCGGGGTGAGGCGCTCCAGGCGCTCGGGTGGGATCGTGCGTACACCCATCTTGAGCGACAGGTTCGGGATGGCCGCGGCCAGGTCCGCGTTGCCCGCTCGCTCGCCGTAGCCGTTCACGCATCCCTGCACCTGGGTGGCGCCCGCCCGGACCCCGGCCAGGGTGTTGGCCACCGCGCAGCCGCTGTCGTTGTGGAAGTGGAGCCCCAGGCCCACACCCCCGAACCGGGTGCGCACCGCAGAGACCACCTCCTCCACGTAGTCCGGCAGGCTACCCCCGTTGGTGTCGCACAGCACCAGGGCCTCGGCCCCAGCCTCGGCGGCTGCGTCCAGCACGCGCAGGGCAAAGGCTGAATCCGAGCGATACCCGTCGAAGAAGTGCTCGGCGTCGAAGAACACCCGCTTGCCCGCGGCCGCCAGCCAGGCCACCGACTCCCTGGCCATCGCCACTGCCTCCTCCAGGGTCGTGCGCAGGGCTTCGGCTACATGGAAGTCCCAGGCCTTGGCGACGATGCACACCGCGCCCGTCCCGGCAGCGACGAGATGGCGCAGGGTGGGGTCGGACGCCGCATCCCCCCCGGGCCGGCGCGTCGAGCCGAAGGCGACCAGCGTGGCGCTGGACAGCGACAGCTCGCCGGGCGCCCGCCGGAAGAACTCGTCGTCCTTGGGGTTCGCCCCTGGCCATCCCCCCTCGATGTAGGCGACCCCCAAGTGGTCGAGCTGGCGGGCCACTGCCAGCTTGTCGTCCACAGTCAGCGACAGCCCCTCCTGCTGGCTGCCGTCGCGCAGCGTGGTGTCGTAGATGTCCACCGACTCCGGCAGCGCCGGCATCGGGTGGGCGTGGGAGCCTCTAAGAGGCATGCTCGGCCCAGTCCTTGTAGCGGTCGACCTTCCCCCGCACTGCGGCGAAATAGACCTCCTGGATGCGCTGGGTCATCGGCCCGGGGCGGCCCGTGCCCACCAGGCGGTCGTCGACCGAGCGGATGGGCACTATCTCAGCCGCGGTGCCCGACAGGAACGCCTCCTCCGCGGTGTACAGGTCGCTGCGCAGGATGTTGCCCACCCCGGCCTCGTAGCCGAGGTCGGTGGCGATGGTCATTATCGAGTCCTGGGTGATGCCCTCCAAGGCGCCGGCGGACACCGGCGGGGTGATTATCCGGCCTCCCTTTACGATGAACACGTTCTCGCCGGTGCACTCGCTCACGTGTCCCTGGGGGGACAGCAGGATCGCCTCGTCGTAGCCAGACTTGAGCGCCTCGACCTTGGCCAGCGACGAGTTGACGTAGATGCCGGTGCTCTTGGCGGCCGGCGGGAAGGCGTTCGGGTCCGCCCGCAGCCACGAGCTGACCTTGGCGCGAATGCCGTTCGCGACCCCCTCGTCACCCAGGTAGGTCTCCCACTGCCAGGCGGCGATGGCCACGCTCACCTTGCTCGTGAGCGGGTTCAGGCCCATCTCGCCGTAGCCCAGGTAAGCGATCGGTCGGATGTAGCACTCCGCCAGTCGGTTGGCCCGCACTAGGGCCTTGGTTGCGTCGACGAGCTCGTCCCGGCT
The DNA here is from genome assembly GCA_050744085.1 of Acidimicrobiales bacterium. Classification (GTDB taxonomy): domain Bacteria; phylum Actinomycetota; class Acidimicrobiia; order Acidimicrobiales; family JAJPHD01; genus JAVKSL01. Next base: position 48,396 of record JBOGGU010000073.1, on the reverse strand, counting down.
GTAGGGGATGTCCATCATCAAGATGTGTGCGGAGCGCAAGAGTCGCTCGATGTGGTCGGTCAGGCGGAATATGGCCGGTCCCGCGGAGCTCTCGTAGGCCCGGATCCCCTCGAACACGCCCGAGCCGTAGTGCAGTGAGTGGCTGAGCACGTGGATTCGGGCATCAGCCCAGTCGACCAGCTGGCCGTCCATCCATATCGTGTCGGTGGGGTTGATCGGCATCGCTCTCAGACCTTTCCGGCGATGGCGTCGCCGATTGCTTGGGTGCTTGGAAACTCGGAGGCTGGCTGGCCTGCCATCCACGCGTCCATCCACGCGTCGGTTGCCTCGGCTACGCGGCTGGCCGCGCCGGCCTCGCCCAGGTGCTCCAGCATGAGGGCGGCGCAGCGGATGGCTGCCACCGGGTTGGCGTGCCCAGTCCCGACAATGTCGTGGGCCGCCCCGTGGACTGGCTCGAACAGCGAAGGCCCCGTGCGGGCGGGGTTGAGGTTGGCCGAGGCGGCCAGGCCGATCCCGCCCGCCAGGGCCCCCGCCAGGTCAGTCAGGATGTCCCCGAACAGGTTGTCGGTGACGATGACGTCGTAGCGAGCAGCGGACTCGACCATGTGGATGCAGGCGGCGTCCACATGGTGGTAGTCGGTGGTGACGTCGGGGTGCTCGCTCGCCAGCTCGTCGACTGTGCGCTGCCACAGGTCACCCGCAAATGTGAGCACGTTGGTCTTGTGGACCAGGGTCAGATGGTGGCGCGCCCGGCGCTGCGCGAGCTCGAAGGCGAACGCTGCGCAGCGCTGGGTGCCGAAACGGGTGTTCACAGACCCCTGGGTGGCCACCTCGTGAGGGGTGCCCTTGCGCAGATGGCCTCCCTCCCCGGCGTAGGCTCCCTCGGTGTTCTCCCTGACCACGACCAGGTCCATATCCGGGCTGCGAGCGCCCGGCCCCGCCCGGAACGGACGCAGGTTCACGTAGAGGTCCAGCTCGAAGCGCAACCGCAGGAGCAGCCCGCGCTCCAGCAGGCCCGGCGGGACCGACCGGCTGCCGACCGGCGGGCCGACCGCGCCGAGCAGGATGGCGTCGAAGGTGCCCAGCTCTGCCAGCACCGAGTCCGGGAGCACCTCCCCGGTGCGCAGCCAACGCTGCGCTCCGAGGTCGTATCGGGTGGTGTCCAGGGCGACGCCGGCGGCGGCCACCACCTTGACCGCCTCGGCAACGACCTCAGGCCCGATGCCGTCGCCGCCGATGACAGCGACTCGATGGGGGGAGCTTGGCTGGTTCAATGGTCCTCTCTGGTCCGTCGGGACAATGAAAAACCGCCCACCAAGTGGACGGTCGAGTAGCTGCGCACCAGGGTGGGTGCGCAGCTAGCAGATGATGGCTACAGGTCGGCGGGCTGGTGCCATGGCCACAGCGTAGCACGTTGATAGGACGTCCGTCAATCATATTCCCTAGCTTTGGCGCCCTGAGCCTCGGCAAGGCACCGCGCTTCCGGCGGGCTAAAGTCGCTGAAGTGAGCCAGACCCAGCTGTCCAGAGAGGCGTTCGACCGGCTGAGCACCGAGCTGGAGGATCTGACCAGCCGGGGCCGGGTCGACATCGCCCGGGCGATCGAGGCTGCCCGGGCCCTCGGAGACCTCTCTGAGAACGGGGACTACCACGCCGCCAAGGATGCCCAGGGCAAGATGGAGTCCCGCATCCGCCAGCTCCAGGCCTTGCTCGGCTCGGCTGGGGTCGTGGAGGAGGGGGCAGCGGCCGCCGGATTGGTGGGCCCTGGGACGGTGGTCTCGATCCGCTACGACGGAGACGAAGAGGTGGAGCGGTACCTGGTCGGATCCATAGAGGAGCGGCGGGAGGGCCTGTCGGTGATCTCGCCAGGCTCACCACTGGGCCGGGCCCTTATGGGCAGGGTGGCCGGCGATGCCGTGGAGTACGACGCCCCCGGAGGCAAGCTGCGGGTCGAGCTGGTGGCGATCGACGCTTAGGGCCTGGCGCAGCTCTTGGCATGCGGACGACCCCGGTCTGAACGCGCCCCCTATCCTGACGGCAGTGACGACGGCCACCCCACCCATGGAGCGCCCACCGCCCGGGAGGATGGTCGAGCTGGAGGGCAGGGGGAGCGCCTTCGTGAGGGAGCACAAGGGCCCCCCGGGGGCGGCAACCCTGTTCCTGGTCCACGGCTGGACCGTGACAGCAGACGTCAACTGGGGGCCCAGCTACCAAGGGCTGGCCGAGCACTTCTCGATCCTCACCATGGACTTGAGGGGCCACGGCCGCGGAATCCGCTCGAGCGAGCCTTTCACCCTCGAGGACTGCGCCGACGACGCGGTGGCGCTGGCCCGGGCGACGGGGCGGGACCGTGTGATAATGGTGGGCTACTCGATGGGCGGCCCAGTGGCTCAGCTGGCCTGGCGCCGTCACCGCGAGGCTGTGAGCGGGCTGGTGCTGTGCTCCACCGCCACCAGCTTTGGAGGAGGGCCGCTCTTCTACGGTGGCCTGCTGGCCCTCTCGCGAGTCACCCGGTTGGTCCCCACCCACCTCAGCAAGTCCTTCGCCACCAACTTTGCCAGGCGACGCTTTGCCGGGCTCACGATGGCGGACTGGGCCAACGAGCAGGTCGCCCCCAGCGACACCTCGGCGATGCTCCGAGCGGGCTCGGCGCTGGGGAACTTCGACTCTGCCGCCTGGATCGGTGAGGTCGACGTCCCCACAGCAGTCGTAGTCACCACCAGGGACAGGACCGTCGAACCACCCCGCCAGCGAGCGCTGGCCAAGGCAATCCCGGGCGCGGGGAGCTTCGAGGTGGCCGCCGACCACGGAGTGTGCCTGGTCAACCCGGGGCGCTACGTGCCGGTGCTGTTGGAGGCGTGCCAGTCCGTCGCCCGGCGAGTTGGGGGCGCTTAGGCTCGCGGGCATGGCCAGCACCCTGTCGGAGAAGGTGTGGGATGCCCATGTCGTGCACTCGGCGGATGGCGAGCCCGACGTGTTGTACATCGACCTGCACCTGGTGCACGAGGTCACCTCGCCCCAGGCGTTCGAGGGGCTGCGGCTCGCCGGGCGGGGCGTGCGGCGGCCCGACCTCACCGTGGCCACCACGGATCACAACGTGCCCACGCTGGACATCGAGGCGCCGGTAGCCGACCCGATCTCGGCTCGCCAGCTGGCTGCCCTGTCTGCGAACTGCGCCGAGTTCGGCATCGTCTGCTACCCGATGGGCCACGCCGACCAGGGGATAGTCCACGTCATCGGCCCCGAGCAGGGGCTCTCCCAGCCCGGGATGACCATCGTCTGCGGGGACAGCCACACAGCGACCCACGGGGCGCTCGGGGCCCTGGCCTTCGGTATCGGGACCAGCGAGGTGGAGCACGTTTTGGCCACCCAGACCCTCCCCCAGTCCCGTCCCGGCACGATGTCGGTCGAGGTGGAGGGTGACCTGCCGGCAGGTGTGAGCGCCAAGGACCTGATCCTCGCCGTGATCGGCCAGATCGGCACTGGCGGCGGGATCGGCCATGTCATCGAGTACCGGGGCTCCACCATCCGCTCCCTGTCCATGGAGGGTCGGATGACGGTGTGCAACATGAGCATCGAGGCGGGCGCCAAGGCAGGGATGGTGGCGCCGGACGACGTTACCTTTGGGTGGATGGAGGGGCGCCGGCACGTCCCTGTCGGGCCTGCGTGGGAGGCCGCGCTGGGCTACTGGCGCACGCTGGCGACTGACGCCGGGGCGGCGTTCGACTGCTCGGTGTCGATCTCGGCGGCATCGCTCGTGCCCCACGTCTCATGGGGGACCAACCCGTCCCAGGTGGTGCCCATCGACGGCTCGGTCCCGGACCCTTCCTCCCTGGCCACCCCAGCGGAGCGAGAAGCGGCCGCGCGAGCCCTGGCGTACATGGGCCTGTCAGCCGGGGCCTCGATGCGCTCTATCCCCGTCGACACCGTGTTCATCGGCTCGTGCACCAACAGCCGGCTGGAGGACCTGCGCTCGGCGGCGATGGTCGTGGAGGGCCGCCGGGTGCGCGACGGCCTGAGGGCCCTGGTGGTCCCCGGGTCCCGCCGCACCAAGGCCGAGGCGGAGGCGGAGGGCCTCGACAAGGTGTTCGTCTCCGCCGGCTTCGAGTGGCGTGAGGCCGGGTGCTCGATGTGCCTGGGGATGAACCCCGACCAGCTTGCTCCGGGAGAACGCTGCGCTTCCACCTCCAACCGCAACTTCGAGGGGCGCCAGGGCAGGGGGGGTCGCACCCACCTGGTATCTCCTGCCGTCGCCGCCGCTACAGCCGTGGCCGGGCACTTCGCCGCTCCGGCGGACCTGGACTAACTCGCTGCAGGGCTGCACCACTAGGATCACGCCATGGAACCGGTCCACGTCGTCACTGGGACTGCGCTGCCGCTGGACCGCAGCGACGTCGACACCGACCAGATAATCCCCAGCGCCTGGCTCAAGCGGGTGGAGCGGACCGGGTTCGGGGCCGGGCTGTTCGCCGACTGGCGCGACGACCGGGGCTTCGTGCTCAACCGCCCAGAGCACGCCGGTGCCGCCATCTTGGTCGCCGGGCCGAACTTCGGCGTCGGATCCTCGCGAGAGCACGCCGTCTGGGCGCTGATGGACTACGGGTTCAGGGCGGTGGTGGCGCCCCGCTTCGGGGACATCTTCCGTATCAACTCGACCAAGTGCGGGCTGGTCACTGTCCAGGTCCCCGACTCGGTGGGCGAAGCGCTGCTGGCCGCGGTCCTGGCTGACCCGGACCTGGAGGTGACGGTCGACGTCGAACGCCGGACGATCGAGGCACCCGCAGCGGGCATCACCTCGAGCTTCCCGCTGGACGACTTCACCCAGCATCGCCTGCTCGCCGGCCTCGACGACATCGGCCTCACCCTGCGCAACGAGGCTAGGATCGACGCATACGAGGCGGCTCGCCGAGCCTGGCTCCCGCGCCTCGGTGCCTGAACGATGCCCTCAGCTGGCTCTGATCTGATCTGATCGGCGGGGCGGCTCGGTGCCGGCCTATGCCGTCAGATCACGGGCGGGGGTGGCTCGTCCGGGCCGCGCTCCGCAGGGCCGAGCTGGCGACTGGCCCGCTGAGCCCCAGTAGGACGGCGTAACGTCAGGACGCGCTCACGTGTGCGTTCCTCGAGGAGTAGGTGCTGGCGCGCTTTCAGCAGGTCGAACTGACTGATCAAGCCCACTATCTGGTCTCTCTCCCCCCGGGCGACTACCGGCATCGCCCCGAAGCCGTGCTGCGCCATGCGATCGGCCGCGGCCCGCAGGATCTCGTCCGGGTGGGCCACCACCCTGGCTACCACCATCACCTCGCTCACCGCGCGGTCCCCACCTCCAGCCTCGATGCATTCCAAGACCCCAGACCACGGCAGCAGCCCTGTCATCCGACCCTCGTCGACCACCGGGTAAAGACGCTGGCGTCGCGCCGGTGAGCCCTCGTGCATCTCGTCGTAGACAGCGCGTACCGTGCGGCCAGGCTCCAGGGTGTACAAGTCGGTGGTCATAACCTCCCTGACGAACAGCGCCTCCATCGGGTCCACCACGTACTCGCGCATCACGTGGAAGCCGCGCCTTGCCACCTTCTCGGTGAGGATGGAGCGTTTCAGGACCAAGACGCTCACCAGGTGCGCCAAGGTGGCAACGACCAGCAGCGCCAGCAGGCTGCCCTGGTCGTGGGTCAGCTCGAAGGCAAACACTATCGAGGTGAACGGGGAGCGGGTCACCCCTGCGAGGCCGCCAGTCATGCCGATCAGCGCCCAGAGGGCAGGGTTCCCCCCTGGCAGCACGTGGCCCAGGAGGGCACCGATCGCAGCCCCCATCATCAGTATCGGGGCGATGATGCCCCCGCTCGTGCCCCCGCCCAGCGAGCCGGACCAGATGACCAGCTTCACCACCAGCAGCAGCGCGAGCGCCCCCAGGCCCAGCTTGCCCAGCAGCTCCGCGTGGATCGTGTTGTAGCCCACTCCGAGTGCCCTCGGGTCCACGAGGCCCCCGACCCCGATGATCACCCCTCCCAGGACCGGCCACCACATCCAGTGCAGGTGCGGGCTCAGCTTCAAGAACAGGTCCTCGGCTTTGTAGACCGCCTGGGTCATCACCCAAGCGGCCAATCCACTCACGATCCCGATCAGCGCGGCCCCGCCCAGCACGATCCCCACCAGCGGGACGTGGTGAGGCACGGGGAACAGAGGCTGCGGGGACACCAGCCCGTGCTGCGCCATGATCACGCGGAGGCCGTCCGCCATGGCTGAGGCGAGGCCAATCAGGACCATCGAACGGGGCTTGAACTCGAACACCAGCAGCTCCACACCGAAGAGCGTCGCTGCTACCGGCGTGCCGAACACTGCACTCATCCCCGCCGATGCGCCCGCCACCAGCAGGCTGCGACGCTCCACCGCGGTGAGGTTGAAGAGCTGTCCGACAATGGAACCAACCGCGCCCCCGGTCATGATGATCGGGCCCTCGGCACCGAACGGACCCCCTGTCCCGATGCTGATCGCGCTGGCTATCGGCTTGAGGATCGCCAGGCGCGGGGCAACCTTGGACCCGTTGATGAGGATGGACTCCATCGCCTCGGGGATGCCGTGTCCCCTGATCTGCTCTGAGCCGTAGCGGGCCATGAGCCCCACGATCAGGCCACCGCCTACCGGGATCACCAGGGCGATGGGACCGAGCGTGTTGGCATTGGGCGATACCAGCCCGCTGGCCAGGTGTTGGTAATAAAGCAGGTGAGTGAAGAACCCGATCAGCTCGAGCAGCGCCAGGGAGACCCCCGCGCTGAGCGCCCCAATGACGACGGCCAGCGGGAGGAGTCGAAGCAGGCCGGGCGCAGTGGTGAAGTCTCCGAGCTCGCTCTCGGTGCTGCCCCCCGTGGACCCGGCCCCGGTCGGCGGCTCGGCCCCGGTCGGCGGCTCGGCCCCGGTCGACGGAGGTGGGTTGGCGGGGTACGGGGAGGCCGACGACGTCCCGGGGTCGGGCGTCTCAGGCAACGCTCAGCCGGCGCTGGAGTTGCCGGGCAGTGTTCCCAGCGTCACGTCGACTGTCGCCTTGGCCCCGCTCGGCCGGATGAGGCCGACCTTGACCTGCTGGCCCGGCTTGAGGTGCACCAGGACGCCCTCCAGGTCCGATAGCGTCTGGACTTGCGTCCCGTTGACGGAGGTGAGGACCGACCCAGCCTGGATTCCCGCCTTGGCCGCGGGCCCTCCAGCAAGCGTGCTCTGCACCCCCACCCCAAGTGGTCGGCCGGCGTAGTCGGCGGCGTCGAATGCAGTGATGCCCAGGTCGGCCCGGTGGGAGTTCACCACGTGGCCGTGGGCGATGACCTGGCCAGCGATGTCGGTGACCGTGTTGGAAGGGATGGCGAAGCCAATGCCGGCCGCGGCCCCGCCGATCTGTGGGTCCACCGCTGTCAAGGTGGGAATGCCCACCACCTGACCAGACAGATCTACGAGGGCGCCGCCACTGTTGCCCGGGTTGATCGCCGCGCTGGTCTGTATGGCATTGGCTATCGTGCCCCCGGGTGAGCCGGGGGCGGGAGGCTCGGAGACGGTGCGACCCGTGGCGCTGATGATCCCCTCCGTGACGCTGCTCTCGAAGGCCAGGGGGTTGCCTATTGCGAGCACGATGTCACCCACGGCCAACTTCGCCGAGTTGGCGAAGGTGGCAGGGTGCAGGAGGCCCTTGGCTGCTTGGATCTTGACCACGGCCAGGTCGTCCGGCCCGAACGCGCCCACCAGCGTCGCGATCAGAGGAGCGCCGCCACTGGCCAGCTGGACCGAAAGGTTGGTGGACCCCAGGACCACATGGTCGTTGGTCACTATGTCGCCCTTGGTGTCGTAGACCACGCCAGACCCGAGGCTGGTCCCGCTCGATGTCGTGGCGGTGATCTGGACAACCGAGGGCTTCACCCTGCTCACCACGTTCACGAAGTCCTGCTGGAGGCCTTCCGCCCCTGGTTGAACGGCGCTCGGAGTGGGAGTCGGGGTCGGCGGCGGCGTCGCCTGGGAGGTCGGAGTGGGGGTGGCGGAGCCGTTGCCTGCAGTGCAACCGGCAAGGAGGGCCGCGGGCGTCAGGACAGCAAGGATCAGGGCTCGAGGGCGAATCACCGTGCAATCCTGGCGTACCGACCGGCTAAATGCCAAGCCGCCCGGCCAGGGACCCGGCCAGGGACCCGGCCATGACCCGGCCAGGACCGGCGAGGACCGGTGAGGACCGGCGAGGACCGACATGGCCCACGATCTGGTCGCGCCAGCGCAGGCGACAGGTCAGGCCCTAAGGTTCAGGAAAGTTCGACTCTCAGGAAGGACGTGCGAAGAGATGCTGCTCGAAGGACGCAGGGCACTGGTCACCGGAGCTTCGAGCGGGATCGGCAAGGCGACAGCCATCCGCCTGGCCCAGGAAGGCGCCTCCGTCTGCGTCAACTACTACTCCCCCAGCGAGTCCGACGACGCCAAGGCCGTCGTCGCAGCCATCGAGGGCGCTGGGGCGAAGGGCCTGGCCCTGCAAGCCGACGTGGGGAGCGAGGACGCGGTCGTGGCGATGGTCGCCCAGGTCGCCGGGACCTTTGGCGGCCTTGACCTGCTGGTCAACAACGCCGGGATCGAGAAGCAGATCCCGCTCCTGGAGATGTCGGAAGCCGACTGGTCCAGGATCCTGCAAACCAACCTGACCGGCGCCTTCCTGTGCCTGAGGGAGGCCGCCAAGGTCATGGCGTCGGCCAGCGGCGGCGTGGTGGTGAACATGTCGAGCGTTCACGAGTTCATCCCCTGGCCGGGGTTCGCCCACTACTGCGCCAGCAAGGGTGGCCTGAAGCTGCTGATGGAGACCGCCGCGCGGGAGCTGGCAGGCAAGAAGATCCGGCTGTGCAACATCGCCCCCGGGGCTATCGCCACCCCGATCAACAACTTCGTCCTGGACGACCCAGAGGCCAAGCACGCCGTGGAGGAAGAGATACCACTGGGGTACTTTGGCCAGCCTGAGCAGATCGCCGCAGCGGTTGCCTGGGCCGCCAGCGACGAGGCGGGCTACCTGACGGGGACCACGATCGTGGTCGACGGTGGGATGTCGCTGTACCCGCGCTTCGTCTGAGCGCCTTGCTGGCGGGCCCCCGCCGGGGACCTGCTCGGCGGGATGATCTAGGGTGCCCCCCAATGTCGCCTCGGGGGCCCAGATCCCGCGTTCTCGGTTGGATGGCCGTGGCGCTCGCTGCCATCCCGTTTGCCTGGGAGGCAGTGGCCTGCGGCCTGCCGACTCAGTACCTTTACCAGGGCGGCGACCAGGCAGCGATCGAGCTCGCCACGCGCCGGGCGGTCGCCTTCACCCAGCTCGTGGGGCCGTACGATCGCTTTGGCTGGAACCACCCGGGCCCCGTCTACCTCTATCTGCTCAGCATCCCCTACCGGTTGTTCGGCCCAGGCGCCCGCCCCGAGCTGGTGGGCGAGGTGCTCATCGGGGGCCTCGCGGTGGTCGGGGCCGTGACAGTCGTCTACCGGCGTGCGGGCGGAGGAGCCGCGCTGTGGTCCTGCGCCTGGTTGCTCTTCTTCTGCTGGACCCTCAGCGCCCTTCGCTTGCGCTTCCCGTGGAACCCGCTGGCAGTGGTGCTCCCGATGGTCCTGTTGGTCGTGCTCGTTGCGGCGGCAATCGACGGTTCCGGACTGTCGCTTCTCGGCGCCGTCCTCGTGGGGACCTTCGTGGTGCAGACCGATGTGTCCACGCTGCCCCTCACTGTGGTGGTCCTGGCCGTGGGGGCAGCCTGCCTGCTGGCCCGGTGGGCCAGGCAGAGGCAGGGCGAGGCGCGCGATCGCGGGGGCGGGCGAGCCCCTCGAGCACTGGCATGGGGAGCGGTCGGGGTAGCTGTCCTGATCGGCGCTTGGATAGGACCGCTCCTCCAGGAGGCCAACGGCCCCGGGCCAGGCAACCTCGGGACGATCCTGCACTTCTTCACCCACAGCTCCCCGCACGTGTCGTGGTACACGGCCACCCACGCTGTGGCAGCGGTGGACTCGCTCCTGCCCTACGGGGCCAGCACCGTCCTGGGCCAGACCATCTCCAGCCCTGCGCCTTGGCTCATCCTGGCGCTTGCCGTGCTGGTGGCGGCGGCGGCCACCGGTCTCGGCTTGTGGCGCAAGCAGTGGATGTCGCTGGGCCTGGGCGCGCTCAGCCTGGTGGGGATCGTCGGGAGCATCGCGGCTGTGACCCGGATCGTCGGCGGCCTGATCGGCTACCTGGTGCTGTGGGAGATCGCATTCCCGTTGGCTGGCCTGATCGGCCTGGGAGTCGCCCTCCTTGGGACCGCGAGGACACCGGGGCGCTCATTCAACCGCCTAGCCTCGCTCACCCGGCGAGCTGGAGTCGCCCTCGCCGGGTGTGCCACGACCGCAGTCACGGTGGGCCTGCTTCTCCAAGTCACGAGCATGGACTACCCACCCGGATCCCTGAACGGCAGCGAGGTGGCGCTGGCGTGGCGCATGGTCGGCTCACACCTCCCGCCGCCACCTGGCACGGTCCTGGTGGAAATGGGCAGCGCCAACTCACCCCAGTTCTTCCTCGGCGCCGGCCTGGTCGACCGGTTGGCCTCGCTCGGCTATCGGGCCAGGGTGCCCGCCGACTGGAGGGTGCAGTTCGGGCGCTCCCAGGTCCTGCACAGCCGCCCCGACAACATCATCGCACTCAGGAAGCCGGGCTCCCCGCCGCCCGCAGGCTTCGTCTTGCTGGGCGACGCTAGCGCCGGCTCGGCGGTCTACATCTCGGCACCGCCGAACAAGCGCTAAAGCACGTGGACCAGCAACATTATGCCCTGGTACAGACGATAAGCGAGATAGCCAGCCGTGGCGAACACCAGGATCTTGAAGTGCCACGGCACGTGCACCGGCTTGGAGATCACCACCCCACAGCCAGGGCACTCACCGGCGCGGCTGACCCTGGCCGACTCGTAGAACTGGGCGCAGTCCTCACACCAGGGCACCCTCCCGGTCTAGCTCCTGTGCCGTCGAGCCCTGGCCGCCAGGCGTGCCTCAGCGCCGCCTGATCCCCAAGATTGCAACGTCGTCGCTCAGGGGCTCCGACGCGAAGTCCTGTGCGGCATCCAGCAGCGACTTGCACAAGATCGTGAGGTCCATGCCCGGGTCCCGGCGCAGGATCCCCGCAACACGGTCCTCGCCGAAGAGCTGCTCACCCGACCTCGCCTCAGCCAGCCCATCGGTATAGAGGAGGAGCACGTCGCCGGGGTTGAGCGCCACCTCCCGACTGATGAAGCTGCCGTTGGGGTCGAGGGCGATCAACGGCCCCGTCGCCCGGAGCGGCCTGACCTCGCCGGCGTGCCAGAGCCAGGCCGGGGGGTGGCCTGCCGATGCATATCGCAGCGTGCCGGCCACCTGGTCGAAAACCACCGCGCACATGGAAACCAGCTCCTCGCCTGCACCCTGGGCGGACAGCACCAAGTTAAGCTCCTCGAGCGCCTGGGCCGGGTCCCGGTACTGGCGAAGCAGCACCCGCAGGAGGTACTTGACCTGGAAAGCAGTTATCGACGGCTCGATACCGTGCCCGGTGACGTCACCGATCACCGCGGCCCACCGGGTGGGCATGATCGCGTTCACGTCGTAGAAGTCGCCAGCCATCGCGCCGGTTCCCGGCAGGTAGGCCTGCCCCACCTCGAAGCCTTCCATGTCCGGGAGCTGGCCGGGAGCCAGCCGAGCCGACCAACGCAGCGGGGCCAGCTCCTCCTGGGCCAGGACCTCCTCTGCCCGGCGCTCCAGGTGCGCACGGCTCTCGGAAACGCGCGCCGCACCGAGGAACCTTGGGGCATAGCGCAACGAGATCCCCACCGCAATCAGCACCAGCAGGAACGGAAGGGCGTACAGCGAGCGCCCCGTTCCCGAAGCTGTCGCCGCTATCACGAAGAGCAGCACGTACAGCAGCGCGGTGTGGGCGTCTTTCATGTACGCCGCGTTGGCCACAGCCAGGGCATCCTGCCCGTCGTGCCCGGCCTGGTCGTGGCGGATACGCCGGCTGGCCCTGAGCAGCCGGCGCGCGGAGCGGCCCCACACCACGGCAGCCGATGCGCACGCCACGGCCACCACAGCCAGGACAGGGCGGTCGATCACCTGCGTGACAGTCACCTACTCACCTGCTTCGCTCGCTCGGACGGGACCGCGAGGCCTTACGCCGGACCCGGAGCTTGAGGGCGGTCGGCCCGAGCGCAAAGTGCTCGCGGATGCGCCTCTCCAGGTAGCGGACGTAGGTGGGCTCCAAGCCGTGATCGGTGAACAGCGTGATCGTGGGGGGGTCGGTGGCCCCCTGGACTGCGTACAAGACCCGCGACCCAGACGCGGGTTGGGCGCGCTGGGCCTGCTGGATGAGGGTGTTCAGCGCCCCGGTCGGCACTCGCCGGCGGTACGCATCCATCGAGGACGTCACCGCTGGTAGCAGGCGATGCACTCCTAAGCCGGTCAGGGCGCTGATCCGCAGGGCTGGCGCGTAGGCCAAGAACCCCAGCCGGTCCTCGACGTCGAGGCGCAGCTGCTCCCGGGCCTCGTTGTCCAGGCACTCCCACTTGTTGAGGACGATGACCACGGGGCTGCCCGCCGCGTCGATGCGCTCCGCCAGGCGCTGGTCCTGGTGGGTGACCCCCTGGGTGGCGTCGATGACCAGCAACGACACGTCGGCGCGGTCGATCGCCTGGAGCGCCCGCACCAGTGAGTAGTACTCCGCGCCCTGGCCGATGCGGGACTTGCGCCGCAAGCCGGCAGTGTCGATGAAGCGCAGCGCCCCGGCCTCGGTCTCCACCACCGTGTCCACGGCGTCGCGGGTGGTGCCCGGCAGGTCGTGGGTAACCGACCGCTCGTCGCCCACCAGGCGGTTGAACAGGGTGGACTTCCCGACATTGGGCCGCCCCACGATGGCGATGGCCGGCGGTTCGTCGGCCCGGTCCGGCAGATCAGTCGCCGCCTCTGGTGGCAGCCGCCTGACCACCTCGTCCAGCAGGTCCCCCGCTCCCCTGCCGTGGAGGGCGCTCACCATCAGCGGGTCCCCCAGCCCCAGGGCGGCCAACTCCCAGGCGTCGGACTCCCGCGACGCCGAATCCACCTTGTTTGCCACGACTAGGCAAGGAATTGAGCTCTTGCGCACCAGGGCCGCCACTCCCTCGTCCTCCGCCGTGATGCCAACCGTGGCATCGAGCACAAGCAGGACCACGTCCGCCTGGACGAGGGCGCGCTCGGCCTGTGCGCTCACCTGAGCCTCCAGGCCGTTGCGCCCAGCAAGCCAACCGCCGGTGTCGACAATGCTGAAAGGGCGCCCGTTCCACTGCGCGGTGAGGCACTTGCGGTCCCTGGTCACCCCAGGATGTTCCTCCACCACGGCGACCCTTGCACCAACCATACGGTTTACCAGGGAGGACTTGCCCACGTTCGGTCTCCCGACGACCGCCACCATCGGTAGCGCTGCCGTTGGCCCTGTGGCTGGCGCGGTGGCTGGCTCGATCATCGTCCCACCAGCTCGTCCACCCCCAGGGCGCGCCGCAGCGATAGCCCGTCGGTGGGGACCACCTCGACGGGACGTGGTAGCTCGGCCGGCCGCAGCCCGTCGAGGAAGCGTCCTTCCGAGAGGCACACATCCGGCAGGAGGTAGCGATCGCCCGGCGGCTCGCGCTCCAGCACGCTGGCTATGTCTGCGCCCACCATGAGCCCGGTCACTGCGATGTTCCCCCCGAAGAAGTCGTTGCGCACTGGCAACACTCTCACATTGTCGCGCCTGAGACCCTCGATGAGTGGCCGCAGCACCATGGCTCCGTACCCACCGGTCAGTATCCCGACATCCACCCGGTCTCGGAGCCGGTGGCGTAGCATGACCGGGACAGCCTGGGTGCGGGGGGCCCGATACCCCTGCGCTGGGGCGCCGTCCACCCAGGCAAAGAACCCTGGCCGGGGGCCGAACGCAGATGTGGCGTCGCCTGCAAAGGCCTGCGTGAAAGCCCGGGCCATCCCTATCCCGTTCTCGTGCTGGGGGAAGCCATCGTAGGCACCAGCGTCGGGGAAGGGCCTGCCGGCCATCAGGTAGTACTCGTCGGCGGCGAACACCAACCGCCGGCCGAGGGCACCGAAGAAGCACTCCTGGGCCTCCCCCACCAAGTCGAGCACCGCACCAGCCTCGGCCGTGGTGTGGGGACGCATTGCTTCGGCAGGTGACCAGCGGCTGACTCCAAGAGGGACCACTGCGGCAGTTGCAAGGCTCGGGTACTCGTCGAGGATCCCTGTCAGGGTGTCCTCCAGTGCCTCGCCATCGTTGACCCCAGGGCAGACCACTATCTGGCCGTGAACCTCGATCCCCGCCTCCAGCAGGGCTTTGAGCCAACGCAGGCTGGTGGCCCCCCGGGGGTTCCGCAGCATTCGTGCTCGGAGGCGGGGCTCGGTGGCGTGGATGCTGACGAACAGCGGGGACAGCGCCTCGTTGATGACCCTTTCAAGGTCGGCCTCGGTGAAGCGGGTAAGCGTGGTGAAGTTCCCGTAGAGAAAGCTCAGGCGGTAATCGTCGTCCTTCATGTACAAGCTGCGCCGCATGCCCTTGGGAAGCTGGTGGATGAAGCAGAACTCGCAGTGGTTGTCGCAGGTGCGGACCCGGTCGAACAGCGCGGAGGAGACCTCGGCGCCCAAAGGCGCCCCGGCGTCCTTGGCCACCGCAACGCTGAGCTCGAGGCCACCGCGGCGCAACTCCAGGTCCAGCTCCGCCTCGTCGAGCAGGATCTGATAAGCGATCACATCTCGGGGCACCTGGCCGTTCACCGAGACGATCTCGTCCCCAGGGACCAGACCGGCCCGGGCGGCGGGCGACCCCTCCACGACGGCCACCACCTGGGGCAGCGACATCCGACCCAGGATAGGCGCCAGGACGCTGGCGCTCGGCGAATTGAACCAAGGCCCGGCCTCAACTACTATGCACCGCATGGGCGCAGCGGGCACACCGGCAGGCAGGTCGGCCCTCGAGGAGGCCGGCGTGGTCGGCCCACTGGAGGCGGAGACGCTGGCCTGCGTTCGCCAAAGCGGGCCCTCCAGCGTGGCCGAGGTCACCGAGAAGATCAACTCCGTGCGCCCAGGCCGGCCCCTCGCGTACCGGACCCTGCTCACCGTCCTGACCCACCTGGAGGCCAAGGGCCTGGTGGGCCACACCAAGCGCGGCCGCGCGTACCGCTATTCGGCCACCATCACCGACGAAGAGTACCTGCAACGCCGGGCCGCGCAGGCCACGCGGGCACTGCTGGCAAGGTTCGGCGACGCTGCGGTGGCAGGGTT
Source organism: Acidimicrobiales bacterium (assembly GCA_050744085.1). Lineage (GTDB taxonomy): Bacteria > Actinomycetota > Acidimicrobiia > Acidimicrobiales > JAJPHD01 > JAVKSL01. The sequence continues at coordinate 33,124 of JBOGGU010000073.1, read as the reverse complement.
CGTGAGCCAGGCGGTGAGCGACCCCGCCCTGCGGGCGAAGCTCACCGACCTGCTGATGCATGACTCCAGTGGCAGCGATGCGCTTGCCGAGCCGTAGAGCCTGGCCAATCGCCAGCCTGGCTGGGGCGAGCCTGGTGGCAGCAGGGGCCGGCACCGTCTGGGCGACTCGCCAGATTCTCGGCGGTTGGCTCGCCCCCGGCGGTGCTCTTGGGTGCGCCCGGTGCTGGGGATCGGCTACCGCGCCTGGGCCCCTGCGCTGGCCTTCGTGGGGCTGGCCGTGATCTCTGTGGCCTGCATGGCGGTGCGCCTCGTCCGCCAGCTCCGCTGCTCCACGGCCCTGCGGGCTGAGCTCGGCTTCCGGACCTCGACGCCGGAGGAGGTGGCCTGGACGGCATTCCAAGCCGGGGTGAGCCGCCTGGACGTTGTCGAGGACCGCCGGGCGCTCTGCCTGTCCACGGCTTGGCGAGGCCGCGGGTGGTCATATCCACCGGCCTTCTCGCCCGCCTCAGCCAGGCACAGCTCCTGGCTGTCCTGGCCCACGAGGCGTCTCACGCAAGGCAATTCGACCCACTTGCCCTCCTGGCTGCCAGGGTGGGACGGGCCGGCTTGTGGTTCCTTCCCTTCGTCGGGCGGCTTCTGCGGCTATGCGAGCTGCGAATCGAGTTCGCCGCTGACGCTGCCGCCGTCCAGCTTGCCGGCCGATCCTCACTGGTAGTGGCGTTGCTGGCTATGGGCGAGGACCCAGGCCCCTCGCCGTTCCCCCGTGCGGCTTCTGCCGAGCAGGTGCTGGCGCTACGCACCGAGGCACTGTGGGCCCAGCGCCTGCCGAGGGTGTGCTCGGCCACCCATCTCTGGGCCGCCAGCGCCCTCGTGCTGGGCTTGGTGTGGGTCCCGATGTTGAGGTGGGTGGCTCCACCGCCCTTCCGGGCTCCGATGATCGGCCAGGTCCACGTGCTCCGATGACCGCCTGAGGATTTTATTTGACTTACGCGGTCCATAGGAGTACGATGAAGACATGCCCCCTCCAGCCCTGCACGGCCCACACCCGCCAGCCCGTCGGGGGCGACGACTGCGACATACCTGGGAGCACGCTCGGCACATGTTCCGACTGCCTGGGCAGCTCGTCACCGACGTCCACCGGGCCGCCCCGTGCGCGGGGGAATGCATTCAACGCCCTAAGCACATCCTCCCAACCACGTCCTTCGTCCGCGACCTCAGGCTTCGGCTCTGCCCCTCGGATCTTGGGTCCCATACGAATCGGGACGGCACCGGCTGGGGTCCACCCCCTCTCGCAAACCAGCGTTATTGACTTCTCCTGCGGCTACGGCGTCGGGGTCGTGGTAGATATCATCGTCTCCACTGGCAATGTCGTCGACTTCGGCCTCGTCCAACACAACAGGTCGGGCCAGCAGCAGGGCGAGAACTACGGGCCTTACAGCGTCACGCCCGGCAGTGAGTACCAGGTTGAGTTCCTCCCACCGTCCAATGAGGAGATCGACGCAGTAGCGGCCCACTTCAGTGGCACTGGGTATATCGACGGCAACAAATCCGGGTGCGCCTGATGGAAAATCGCATAGGAGGCCAGCCTGAACCGCGCGGGAAAGTTCACGTTTGCGTTCGCAAAGTAGGGGTTCGTGAAGCACACAGCCACTATGTGAGCCACCTGACGACGCTATGTGGTGCACTCCTGGCATTGTTGGTACTCGACCTTGCTCTGCTGGCACCAACATCCTCCGCCACACCGTCGGCCAGTCATCCGAGCTGGGCAGCTGTGAACAAGATCGCCGAGGCGATAGCGTCGGGAGTTCCCCTCCCGGCTGGGGTAAGGCTCTCGCCACCAACGGACACGGTGATCGGTCCCCTGGAGCTTCCACCCGGTTGAGCCCATAGCGTCGCAGGGGCCGACCTCGGGGACTCATCTCGCCAAGGAGGCCCGCAGCATCTCTTGGCGTATGCTGGCTTTCATGAAGGTGGAGCGGGTCGTGCTGGCCCGGCCTCGGGGGTTCTGCGCCGGGGTCGAGATGGCGATCAAGGCCCTGGCATGGATGTGCCGGGTATTCGAGCCGCCGGTCTACTGCTACCACGAGATTGTCCACAACAAGGTGGTCGTCGACCGCTTCGTGGATATGGGGGTGGTGTTCGTCGATGACGTGGGGCAGGTCCCTGCCGGGGCCCCGCTCATGCTGAGCGCCCACGGGTCGGCCCCCGAGGTTGAGGCCGCAGCCAGGCAGTCCGGCGGGGTGCTGGTCAACGCAGTGTGCCCCCTCGTCACCAAGGTCCACCACGAGATGAAGGTGCGGGCCAGCAAGGGCTACACGGTCATCTACGTGGGCCATGCCGGGCACGAGGAGGCCATTGGCACGATGGCGGTCGCACCCGAGGCCGTCCGCCTGGTGGAGAGCGAGGCGGAGGTGGACGCGCTCGGCGAGCTCGGGGATAGTGTTGCGCTGCTCACCCAGACGACCCTCAGCCAGGCGGAGGCGGCCGGCATAAAGGCGCGGGCAGCAGAGCGCTTCACCAACCTGTGGTCGCCTGGCCGCAGCGACCTGTGCTTTGCCACCACGAACCGCCAGGCCGCCCTGTCGTCTATCGCCGACCAGGTGGATACGATGATCGTGGTGGGCTCGGCCAACTCCTCGAACACCCTGGCGCTGGAGAGGGTGGCCCGGGCGGCGGGCTGTGCACGGGTGATCCGGCTGAACACGTCAGACGAGCTCCCAGGGGACCTGAGCGGGACTGTGGGGGTCACCGCGGGGGCGTCGGCTCCCGAGGAGCTCGTACGCGAGGTGATCGCCCAGCTGGCCCCGGCCGACGGTGTCACCGAGGTGGACGTGACCGACGAGGACGAGTACTTCCCTCCACCCCGTGAGCTGCGTGACCTGGCCCGGGTGATAGCGACTGCGGTGGGCGCAGCGCTGGGAGCCCCGGCCGACGCTTCGCCCCCCCTTGCCGAGGACAGGCAGGCGTCGGCGAGCGAGGCGCTTGACAGGCTGGCCCTGCACACCTAGTATTGCTAGGTATGGGACACGAACAGCTCAAGGGTCATCTCGACCTGTTGCTGCTCGCAGTGCTGGAGGGTGAGCCGTGCCACGGCTACGCCGTCATCTCCTCACTGAGGCAGCGTAGTGACGGCGAGTTCGACCTGCCAGAGGGAACCATCTACCCCGCCTTGCATCGCCTCGAAAAGGCGGGGCTCATCGGCAGCCGGTGGGAAGCCTCCGACGGCAGGCGCCGGCGCGTCTACTCGCTGAGCGGCCCAGGCGCCAGAACCCTGCAGGCATCGCGGGAGGAGTGGGAGCGTTTCGCGACCGGGATGCACGCTGTGGTCTGGGGGATTGCATGAGCGCGGACCCAATCGAGGCATACCTGGACCGACTCCTCGGCGAGCTGCGGGGCGGACCTGCCGACATGAGGAGGGTCCTTGCCGAGACCGAGGCCCATCTGTACGAGGCGGTCGAGCTGGGCGTGGCCGAGGGACTCTCCCTTGAGGCCGCACAAGCCCGGGCACTGGAGCGCTTCGGAAAACCGGCACAAGTTGCCAGGCAGTTCCGCATCGCCGGCTGGACCGGGCCGCCATGGTCCGTGGTCGCGGAGCTGGCCTCCCGGCTGTGGCTGATGGCCGGGGTCGGGCTCGGCGCAGTCGGGTTGAGCGGTCTGCTGGCGTGGTTGATGATGGCCATCGGCGGCCGATCCTTCGTGTTCGGGGGCGGGTCGATTACCCGGTACGCACCTTCCGAGTGTGCCCGCTACCTCGACCTGCACCCGGCCGCGCACACCTGTGCCCAAGCTGTCCTGGCGGAGAATGTCAGCGACGGCTTGGAGTACCGGGTCCTGGCCGGAGTGTTGGCGGTCGTGGTCCTGGCCAGCTACGGGCTGATACGTCGGCGCCGCAAGGGCAGGGCAACGGTCACCTTGGTGGCTGACAGCGTCATCGCCGCGTTGGGAGCTGGCCTGTTCGGGGCCGCCACCATTGTGCTGATCGGAGGGGCCATCGAACTGATCGCGCTCGGGAGAAGCCCGGGGGCTGGGCAACTGCTGTCCGGGGGGATCCTGGCCCTGCCAGGGGCCCTCGCCTACAGCCTCAAGGCCGCTCGAACCCTGGGCCAGGGCGGGCCGGGCGCCCGCGTCCGGCAGGCTGCGGCCTGACCGACGGCTCAGCCACGGCTCGCCTCGATGGCCCCCCGCACAGCGGCGACAACCTCGATGGACGAGGCGCCGGGGGTGAGCACTGCGGCCACGCCCAGGCTCCTGAGGACCTCGGCATCGTGCACCGGGATTATGCCTCCGAGCACCACCGGGATCGACGCGCCGGCGCGGCCAAGCTCCTCCATCACCTTGGGGACTATGGTCATGTGCGCCCCCGAGAGCATCGACAGCCCGATCGCGTCCACGTCCTCTTGCACCGCCGCCGCAACAGTACCCGCGGGGGTCTGGAACAGACCGGTGTAGATGACCTCGTAGCCCGCGTCGCGCAGCATCCGGGCAACTACCTTTACACCCCTGTCGTGGCCGTCGAGGCCGATCTTGGCCACCAAGACCCGGTCCCCCATTTCGATGCCCCCCCTAGATGCTCGGCGTCTCGACGTGGCGCCCGAGCACGTCCGCCAAGGCAGCCATCACCTCGCCGACGCTGGCGTAGGTCCGCACCGCGGCCAGCAGGGCGGGCATCACGTTGACCATGGGGTCGACGGCGGCAGCCCGGACGGCGGCGAGGGCCACCTCGACCGACGCGGCATCCCGGCCCGCCCGGACGACCGAGAGGCGCTTCACCTGGCGGCGCTCGTCGTCAGCGGACAGCTCCAAGCAGGGGATCGGCTCCTCGTCGTTGCCCTCTGTGAAAGCGTTGACCCCCACCACCAGCCTGCGGCCCGAGCTGAGCTGGCGCTCCCGGCGGTACGCGGAGTCGGCTATCTCGCCCTGGAACCATCCCTCCTCGATCCCGGCCAGCACGCCCTCCAACATCGAGCCCGCCCCCAGCTCGCCAATGTGGGCGAAGCACTCCTCGGCTCGCACCTCCAGGTCGTCGGTCAGCGACTCCACCAGCCAGGAGCCCCCAAGCGGATCGGCCACGTTGGCCACGCCGCTCTCGTGGGCGATCACCTGCTGGGTACGCAAGGCGAGCCGTGCGGCCCTGACGCTGGGAAGGGCCATCGCCTCGTCCATGGAGTTGGTGTGAAGGCTCTGAGCGCCTCCGAGAACCCCGGCCAGCGCCTCGATGGTGGTCCTCACGGTGTTGACCTCGGGTTGCTGGGCGGTCAGTGAGACCCCTGCAGTCTGGCAATGGAAGCGCAGGGCCAGTGAGGCTGCAGCGCGGGCTCCGTAGCGGTCGTGCATCCAGCGTGCCCAGACCCGCCTGGCGGCACGGTACTTGGCCACCTCCTCGAACAGGTCCATCTGGGCATTGAAGAAGAACGACAAGCGTTGCGCCACCTGGTCCACACCGAGGCCCCGAGCAAGGCCGGCCTCCACGTAGGCGAAGCCGTTGGCAAGGGTGAAGGCCAGCTCCTGCGCCGCGGTGGCCCCGGCCTCGCGGATGTGGTAGCCGGAGATCGACACCGGGTGCCATCGGGGCATCTCCGCAGCGCACCAAGCCATCGTGTCGGCCACCAGGCGCATCGACGGCCTGGGGGGGAACACGTACTCCTTCTGCGCCTGGTACTCCTTCAGGATGTCGTTCTGCAGGGTGCCGCCGAGGGCCGAGCGGCCCACCCCGGCCGACTCTGCATTGGCGACGTACATGGCGAGCAGCACCGGCGCCGGGGAGTTGATGGTCATCGAGACCGTGACGCTGCGCAGGTCGATCCCCTCGTAGAGGTCCTCGACGTCGGCAAGGGTGTCCACCGCCACCCCGCAGCGGCCGACCTCTCCCAGCGCCCTGGGGTCGTCGGAGTCCAAGCCCAGCAAGGTGGGCATGTCGAACGCGGTTGAAAGTCCGTCCGCCCCCGATGCCAGCAGCTCCTTGAACCGCCAGTTGGTCTCCGTGGCGGTGCCGAAGCCGGCGAACATCCGCATCGTCCAGACCTTGGAGCGGTACATCGAAGCGTAAGGCCCCCTGGTGTAGGGGTACACCCCGGGCATCTCGGCACCGGGCATCTCGGCGTCTGACGGCCCGTACACCGGGAGAAGGGGCGAACCCGACATGGTCTCGAAGTCGGCGTCGCGAAGCCGCGACTCGGCGAAGGCCTCGGCCCACTCGTCCCTTGCCCTCACGCCCCCACAATAGCCGTTACTCGGAAGCCCTACTATCGGAAGTCTCACCAAAGTCCCCTGCGTGGACGCGGACCTGGCGCAAGACGGCGGTCAGGGCGGTCAGGTCGTCGGACGAGAGGCCCTCCAGTGCGAAGCCCGTCGACACCACGGCGGCGGTGGCTTCCTCGACCAGCACCCTCCCCGCGTCGGTGATCTCGGCTAAAGTGGTGCGCCTGTCGGTTGGGTGACGCATCCTTCGCACCAATCCCTGGCGCTCGAGGCGATCCACGAGGTTGGTAACGCTGGTGGGATGCACCTGGAGTCGCTCGCCCATCTTGCCGAGCGGCAGCGAACCCCGCCGGCTGAAGTGCAACAGCACGAGGGCCTCGTAGCGGGCGAACGTGAGGCCCATGTCTGCCAGCGACTTGTCGACCGCGCTGAGCACGATCTGCTGCGCCCGCATGATCGAGGTCGCCGCCGCCATCGCATCGGCACACTCCCAGCGCTTGGCCCACTGGCGCCGGGCCTCGGCGATCGGGTCGAAAGAGAGGGGGCCGGGGGACATCGCCACGACCGTAGCCGCACCGCGGGGCGCCGCGGGTGGTGGGTGGGAGCGGCGGTGAGGGACCACCGTTCAAGATTCCTATGATTGGGTGAGGCGCGAGGGCCGGCGATGCGCCAGACTATGGGGATGGGATTCGACCTTCAGGGCCTCCTGGCCACCCGCCGCGGTGAGGGATACGCCCTCCACAACCGCCACCTCAACCCGCAACTGCCCCGGACGCTGCACGCCATCGGCTTCGACACCGTCTACGAGCGGGCGCAGGGAGCCTGGTTGTACGATGGGGCCGGGCAGCGATATCTGGACCTGTTGGCCGGTTTCGGCGTCTTCGGGGTGGGCCGCGACCACCCGGTCGTGCGCCGGGCCTTGCACGACGCCCTGGACGCCGAGCTGGCCGACCTGGTGCAGTTCGACTGCGGCCTCCTGCCGGGTCTGCTGGGCGAAGCCCTGCTGGCCAGGGCGCCAGGGCTGGAGAGGGCCTATTTCTGCAACAGCGGGACGGAGGCGGTGGAGGCGGCCCTCAAGCTTGCCCGCTGCGCCACCGGTCGCAGCCGGGTCTTGTACTGCACCCATGCCTTTCACGGCCTCACCGCGGGCTCGCTGTCGCTGAACGGGTCCGACGAGTTTCGGCAGGGCTTTGGGCCGTTGCTCCCCGACACCGAGATCCCCTTCGGTGACCTCGATGCGCTGGAGCGCGAGCTTGCCCGGGGCGACGTGGCGGCGCTCTGCGTGGAGCCAATCCAGGGCAAGGGCGTCCACCTCCCCCCGCCGGGCTGGCTGGCGGCGGCGGCGGCGGCCCTTGCGGCTCACGGTGCCCTGCTGATCTGTGACGAGGTGCAGACGGGCGTGGGCCGTACGGGGCGATTCTTTGCCTACGAGCACGAGGGGGTGAGCCCGGATATCGTGTGCGTCGCCAAGGCTCTTTCCGGCGGGTATGTGCCGATCGGCGCTACGCTGGCGCGGAGCTGGATCTTCGAGCGGACCTGGTCGACGATGGACCGAGTGATGGTCCACGACTCGACTTTCGGGGCGAACGCACTGGCCATGGCCGCCGGGTTGGCAACCCTGGCTGTGATCGATGACGAGGGCTTGGTGGCCAACGCCGCTCGCACGGGGACGGCTCTGTTGGAGGGCCTGACGGCGATGCTGGAGCGCTACGAGCTGTTGTCGGAGGTGCGCGGGAGAGGGCTGATCATCGGCATGGAGTTCGCCAAGCCCCGCTCGCTCAAGCTGCGGACCGGCTGGAACATGCTGGCCGCGGCCCGACGGGGCCTTTTCGCGCAGATGGTGGTGGTCCCGCTCTATTCCCGCCACCACATCCTCACCCAGGTGGCCGGGGATCACATGGACGTGATCAAGCTGCTCCCGCCGCTGCTGATCGGCGACGCCGAGGTGGCCCTGTTCCTCGAAGCGTTCGCCGCGGTCATGGACGACGCGCACCGGGGGACCGGGCTCATGTGGGACTTCGGGCGCACGCTGGTCCGCCAGGCACTCACCGGTTGAGGCGCTGCGGCACCGTCCAGCGTTCGACCAGCGCGGCCTCTTGGACCAGGTGCTGGGTGAGCCCGGAGACGATCGCCCTCTCCACCAGCGGCGCGGCCACGGGCCACACCACCTTTACGTCCCCGTCGAGCACCTGGTGGGTGAGCGCTGGGTCATCTGGGTCGGCGACGAAGTGATAGGAGCCCCGACAGCGCAACTTGCCCGGGTAGTGCTCGGCCACCATGTCGAAGTCGATACGGTGCTCTTTGCGATGGAACGTCGAGCGGTCGATCCAGCTGAGCTTGGCGGGCTCGAGGACAAGCCTGACGGCGGCCGACAGATGGCCCACGAACCTGTAGCGGATCTCGAGGCGCGTTATGTCCGGATCGGCGTCGTCGGCCCTCTGGCTGAGGATCTCCGGCGGGGCCAGGGCGTCCATGTCCCCAAGCGCTGCGTAGAAGCCCGGGTCGATGAAGGCCGCCTCGACTGCGTCGGTGGGCGCGCGTATGTCCTGGTTGATAGCGAAGCGCACAGAGGGAGCCTATGTGGGCGCAGGTTGCGACTCGCTCGCCGGGGCGCCAGTCCCTCCCGCCCGGTTGGCTTGACTCCCGGATCTGGGGGAGGCTGTAGGCCCAAGCCATGAAAGCCGACCGACTCCGACCAGCGACCCTGGCAGCTTGGGGCCCCGGCTCTGCGCGATCGTCCGTGCCCGCCAGATCGGTGCTCGCCGGATCGGCGCCTGAGCGCTCAGGGCGCTCTGCCCGCTCGACCCAACGGCCGGCCGCAACGACCCAACGGCCGGCCGCAACGACCCTGGCTTTGGCTTACCTCGCCGGCAGCCTGCCGTTCTCCAACCTGGCGGCGATCGCCTTACGGGGCATCGACCTGCGAAGGGTAGGCACTGGCACCGTCTCGGGGACGGCCCTCTACCAGGTGGCGGGGTTCGGGCCTCTTGCGGTGGCAGGTTCGCTCGACCTGGCCAAGGGAGCGCTCGGCGCCAGGCTGGGGCACACGGGGGGACCAGGCCTGCGAGCTTTTGCCGCTGGGATGACCGTTGCTGGGCACAACTGGTCTCCCTGGCTCCGTGGAGCGGGCGGTCGGGGGCTGGCTCCGGCACTCGGCGCGAGCCTCGTCCTTTCTCCCTCGGTGGGCGCCGTCCTTGCCCTGGGCCTGGGTGGGGGGAGGCTCCTGAGCCAGACCGGTGGGGGCTGTTTCTGGGCAATGCTGGCGGTGTTCCCCGTGCTGGCGGTCGCCAAGGGCCGTGACGGTGTGCGCGATGCGGCGGCGATAGTGGCGCCAATGCTGGGCAAACGCCTCCTCGGCAACCATCTGCCCACGCGTCCGGGCCTTGGGGTATCGCTCAACCGGCTGGTATTGGACCGGGACGGGCCGACGGCCAAGCCGTGACCGTAGCCGTGCTGACCGACAGCGCCGCGGCCATCCCGAACGCCCTTGCCAGCCAGATGGGGATCACCAAGATATCGATGCGGCTCACCGTCGGGGGCGAGGCATACGACGAGGACGACATCTCGCTGGAGGAGGTGGTTCGTCGATTCGACGAAGGGATCCAAACCGCGGGTCCATCTCCCGGGCGCCTCGCCCAGGCAATCGGCTCGGCGCTCGGCGCCACTGACGGCGACGGCGTCGTCGTGCTCACTGTGTCCGAGCGAATGAGCAGCACTTACAAATCGGCCTGCCTTGCCGCCGTGGACCTCAAAGGTGTCGTGGTGCTGGACACACACAGCGCGGCCGCAGGTCAGAGCCTGGTCGTGATGGCCGCCGCTCGAGCGGCCCTGGATGGCTGCTGCCTGGAAGAAGTGGTTGCTCGCTCGCGCTTGGTCCGTGACCGGGTCCGCCTCGTTGCCGCCGTCGAGACCCTCGACTACCTGGTGAAGGGGGGGCGCCTTCCTGACATGGCGGGGCGGGCCGGGCGCCATCTCGGCGTCAGGCCCCTGTTCGAGTTCCGCGCGGATGGCATAAGGGCCCTCCGGCCGGCCCTCAGCCACGACAAGGCCCTGGATGCCCTGCTCGCTCACTGGCGCCGGTCGCGACCTGGGAAGGACCCAGACCTCCACGTGGCCGTCTCGCACGCTTTGGACGCAGAGGCTGCGCGTTACCTGGCAGAGGCCATTCGGGCCGAGGCACAGCCGCTGAGCTGCCTGGTCGAGTCTTTCAGCCCGGTCATGGTCGCCCATACGGGGCCCGGGGTGATCGGCCTCGCGTGGCACTGGGAGGCTCGAGCGGGGGACTCTCAGGCCGGGTGCCCCACCCGCTGAAGGCCGGGTCTCGGCTCGGGTCGCGGGGGGCCGGGTCTCGGGGGGCCGGGTCTCGGGGGGCCGCGTCTCGGCTTGGGTCTCGGGAGGCCGGGTCTCGGGAGGCCGGGTCTCGGCTCGGGTCTCGGGGGGCCGCGTCTCGGCTCGGGTCTCGGCTCGGTGACCACACGGGCCTCGTGGCCCTTTGCGTGGGCGCCAACCTGTTGGAAGCCTCACTGCTGGCAGTCATGGGCCCGGTCTCGGCCCTGGCCCTGGCGCCCCAAGCCAGCGCGCTGGTCCCATTTGGCGGCTTCCACGACCTGCGTTGGCTGCTGGTGTACTCACGGTCCTGGCCAGGGGTCGCAGTCGAGGGACTGCTTATGCTCTCTGGCCGCAGCCTGCTCACCGCCCTCAGCATCAGGGCAGCCTGGCCGGCGACGCTGCCAGCGCCGAGCCTGGGACGGTGCTTGGCCCGGACGGCCCTGTTCACCTTGGCGGCAGAGGTGCTGCTCTTACCCTTCGCGGTGCTGCTCTTTGCCCTGGCGGTGGTGCCCGTGTCATGGTTCTGGCTCGCCGCCTTGCCCGGCGCCCTGATCGTCGCGGTGCTGTTTCACCACGGTGCGATTGCCCCAGGCTGGTGGCGCCGAGGGCTCTCCGTCCGGGCCATCGGGTGGGTCCTGGCTGACTTCGCCGCGGCCACCGTTGCCGGAGCGATCATCTCGGCGGTCCCCGTGGCCTGGGGGGTTGTGGTAGCGGGCGTCGCTGGGCTTGCAAACGCCTGGACTTGGTGGGGACTGGTGGCTTCGACGTGCGCCCTGGCAGAGAAGAGGCGATTCCGCCCTGTCGCGCCTGTGGGGTTGGTCAGCTTTGCGGGCCTCGTGGTTGGTGGCACAGCCCTCGGGTTTGCCGCTGTGGCACCGGCGGGGGCCGTGACAGCGGCGGGGGCGGGGGGTGTGACGTCGGCGGGGGGTGTGACGTCGGCGGGGGGTGTGACATCGGCGGGGGGTGTGACATCGGCGGGGGCGGGGGCCGTGACCAGCTCTGACTCCGCCCAATCCAGCGGTTACTCACCTGACATCGGCGCCCCGAGGGGGGTCGCTGTCCTGGTAGTGGCCGGGTACGGCACCAGTTGGGATGGCGAGAGCGCCTCCGGCTTGGCCGGACCCTACCTACAGCGGCGATTCTCCTACCGTGGGCTCGGGCCCGATGGGTCGCCCCTGCCCTATGCGAGCGGAGACACGAACCAGACGCTCATGGCCTTGGAGCGGCTGATGGCGACCCAGGTGGCCGCCCTGCACCGGGAGGCGCACGAACCAGTGGCGATTGTCGCCGAGAGCGAGGGATCGTTGGTCGCCAAGACATACCTCGCAACGTCGGGTCACTCCTTCGTTCGCTACCTGATTATGACGAGCCCCTTGGTCCAACCGGGCCGGGTCTACTACCCACCCGCGGGCGCTACTGGGGGGTGGGGGCTGGCCGGCAGGGAGGGTATGGGCGTCATCGCCAGCGCAATCAAGTCGGTCGCACCCATCCCGCTGTCGCCAAACAGCGGGTTCTTGCGGTCGATAGTCACGCAATCAACCGGCCTGCCCCCCTTGCTGTCGTGCCCACGGCCCGGTGTGACCGAAGTGGCGATCCTCCCGCTCGCCGACGCGCTTGCGTCCCCGGCTGGGCGTCAAGCGGGCATTCCGACAATGGTGATACCGGCCTTCCACGGAGGGATGCTGACCAACACCACAGCGGATGCGGCCATCAGGACAGTCCTGGACGGTCGCCCGCTGCCGCGAACGCCCGGTTGGTCCACTGCCGACCGTGTCATGCGAGCCGCTGCCTCGGCGTGGCAGGTGCCTTCGTTGGCACGGCGAGACCGGCCAGCCGCTTCTCCGTGCGGTGGATCCAGTCGAGGCTTGCACGTTGATGAGTCCTTTGTTGACTGCTCCCACGCCTGGTGGCGTGGGATTCTGGGGCTCAGGCTGCCAGGACACCCGTAGGGTCCTTGGGCTTAGTGCCGTCATCGCCCACCGGGATGCTCCCGGACGGTTCAGCCCCGCCGCCCGGTCCCGCACGGTCGGGGTTCAGGTTCCGAGCTGCGTTGCGGTCCCTGTCTGCGACCAGTCCGCATGCTCGACACCTATACACCCTCTCCGAGAGCTCGATGCGGGGCTTGGCTATCGTCCCGCAAGAACTACACCGCTGGGTGGTGTCCCTGGCTGGGAGCACCACCAGCGTCTTGCCTGCCTTGGTTGCCTGCCAAGCCAGCGCTCGGAACTGGCGCCACCCGGCATCGGCGATGGATCGGTTGAGCCCGGCCTTGTGGCGTCCGGTGCCCTTGGCGGACATGTTCTTGACCGCCAGGTCCTCCACCCCGATGCGGTCGTAGGAGGCCACCAGGCCCCGAGCGGCCTTGTGGTGGAAGTCGGCCCGCTGGTTGGCCACCCGTGCAGCACGGCGGTCGTCGGTGTTGATCCCAGTGCCGCTGCCCGACACGGCGAAGCCATTGCGGGTCCAACGGGTCGTCGCGTAGCCGGTCTTGCGGGACTTGAAGCGGGGGCGCCCGGCCGGATTGACCTTGTCGAAGAACGCGGAGATGCTCCGGTACAGGTTCCGCAGCACCCGCTGCTGGGGGACGCCGGGGGACGCTCGGAGGTGCTGCCAGCCAGTCGAAGCGGCCTCGCCAGTCGGTCAGCTCCTTGTCGGCATCGGCATAGCTAAGCGAGAGATCCTCATGGCACCACAGGTCCCCCCAGCGCCCCAGTGCCGTGTTCCACACGAAGCGAGCCGTGTCGAACACGCCTTGCAGCGCCTGAGCCTGAGTGGCGCTGATCCGCAGGCAGTAGCGATAGCGGGCCTCGACGAGCGCCATGGCACCCCATTATTGCATGGGGTACATCACTGCTCGGGTCCGTTCAGCTCTGGCACCCAAGGTCGGGCCTGCGGCCCTAGCGGGGCTCTGCCTCCCACGGCTATAGCCGTGGGCTTCCTGCCCCACACCCAATTCCGGTGACGCCAGCGCCGGTCAGGCGTCCTATTGTGGAGAGGAAGCCGGTCAAAGGACGCAATCGGGACATGAGGACAGCAAACGACCAGGACACGGCGTTTCGAAGAGACCCGCGGTGAAGACTCTGACGAGCGCTGAGCACGAGGCCGTTCACCACCTGACTCCCGCCACTGCCTGCGGTCGGGACGCCCGAGGATTCGTACGCGACTGCCTGAACTCCTGGGGTTGGCCGCATGCAGCCACCGGCGGGCAGCCGGCAGCCGGCGCTGCACACTCCGACGTGGAGAGGGCACAGGAGCTGCAGGACATCCTGCTTCTCACCAGCGAGCTGGCCATCAACGCTGCCGAGCATGCACGCTCACCCATGGACGTGAAGGTCCAGTATTGGGCGGACGACCTCGTGCGCGTCGAGGTGCACGACGAGGGCGAAGGTAAGCCCGAGGCCCACTGGCCCGCTGCTTTTGACGAGACAGGGCGAGGCCTCGCCTTGGTCGAGCTGCTGTCTGAGTCCTGGGGGGTCATCGAGTGCGCCCCAGGCAAGACCGTCTGGTTCGAGTTCCGCTTGCACTAGCCTCCCTCATTTGGCTGACGAGGTTGATCGGTCCCCATTAGTGCTGCTGAGCGCCCTCGCCGCTGACCACTCAGGCTGGCCCCTGGAGGCCCGTTCCCACCACCCGTCTCCCGCCCTAACCCATCCTGCCTGCTCCAGGCGATCAAGCGTCGCTGCCGCCTCACCGAGGGACAGACCCGTTCGACGGAGGATGGCGTCCGTGGGGGTGGGCCCCGCGTCGAGTGCCGACCAGACGGCTGCATCGAGGCTGTTCACTGGGGTGCCTGGCCGGCCGGGGGAGCTGGTGGCAACCGGGGCTTGACCGGAGGCGGGGGCTTGACCGGAGGCGGGGGCCGGATTGGGGGCGGCGCTGGAGACGCCGGGGGCATGTGAGACGCAGAGTGGCTGCCCAGCGTGGCCTCGGGGCCTGACTGTACTCAAGCCCAGAGCCACCAACACGTCCTCGACGTCCCTTGCCGGTGCACAGCCATCGGCGATCAGGGCGTTGGTCCCGGCGGAGGCTGGACTGCGGATCGACCCCGGAACTGCGAGCACCGGGACACCCCGGCGCATTGCCGCCTCCACGGTGACCATCGCCCCACCGACAGAGTGTGACTCCACCACGACGACCACGTCCGAGAGCGCCGCAAGGAGGCGGTTGCGCCACGGGAAGCGCCAGGCCTCGGGGGCGGCTCCGAGCGGCGCCTCCGAGATCAGCCCACCAGCGCGGGCCACCTGGTGCCACAAACGTGCGTGCCTCGCGGGATAGACCACGTCGAGCCCGCTACCCGCGATCCCCAGAGGGGGCGCCCCGCTGCCCGCCAAGGCGCCCCGGTGTGCCGCGCCGTCGATGCCGAGCGCCAGTCCGGACACCACTGACGCACCAGAGCGAGAGAGGCTCACGCCCAGCTCAGCCGCCACCTCCTCCCCGTAGTGGGTGGAGGCGCGGGTCCCGATCAGTGCGACAGTGGGGTGCTCCAGGCCACCCAGGCCGCCCAACCAGAACAACACAGCCGGGGCCTCGGGGTCCTCGCAGAGCCCCCCAGGATATCCAGCGCCCCCAAGCACCGCTACCGTCACTCCCGCCTCTTGGTATGTCGCCCAGACGCGGCGTGGGTCAGTCCGCTGGGCGTCGGCACGCCATGCACGAGCCAGGGCATCGGGCGTCCAACGCGCCCTCGACTGGCTGGAGCCAGCACCGGGAGGATCTGAGCCCGATGAACCTGGCGGTTCACTGCTGGATGAGCGCATTTGGACGAGCACCCTCCCAGCCCGGACAAGCTCCCAGGCCTCTGCCGGGGCACGGCCGGCCAGGAGCTTGCGCAAACGCGAGGGACTGAGGTGCGGCAGCCCGGCGAGGGTCGCTGCGTAGGCCTCGTCAGGAAGCTCGTTCATGCCGCCACCGTCGGCGAGAGGGCCGATAGCCCCACCCTCAGCTCCAACGCCGCCGCAACGTGCTCGAGCTGCACCATGCCTCCAGCATCGCCATCCCCTGAGTCGCCAAGATCCGCAAGTGTCCTGGCCACCCGGCGCACCCGGTGCAAGCCCCTGGCCGAGAGCGCGCCAGACCGGAGTCGTCGCTCGAGCAGGCGCGTGGCGGGGGCCGACAGGGGCGCCAGCTCGTCGAGCCGGGCTGCCGGCAGCTCGGCATTGACGACAAACCCCCGGCTCGACGCCCGTTCCCGTGCACGTGCAACCCTGCTCGCAACCGCGGCTGTCGTCTCCTGCGTGCCCTCGCCCAGCAAGTCATCGACGACAGGACGGCCGACAGGCACCCTTAGGTCGAATCGGTCGAGGAGCGGCCCAGAGAGGCGCCTGGCGTAGCGTGCTCGGGCCTGATCCGAGCACCGGCACGCCCCAGGAGTCGAACCTTCCCCGCATGGGCAGGGGTTCATGGCGCCGACGAGCAGGAACCTGGCGGGGAAAGCGACGGACGCTCGCGCCCGGCATACCCTCACCACCCCCTCCTCGAGGGGTTGGCGTAGCGTGTCGAGCACCGAGGCTGGGAACTCACCCATCTCGTCCAGGAAGAGGACACCGCAGTGGGCGAGGCTGATCTCACCGGGTCGCATCCACGACGCCCCGCCACCGATCAGCGATACGGCCGAGGCGCCGTGGTGGGGGGCCCGGAACGGGGGTCGCACCATCAACCCGTCGCCCGGCCAGCTCAGGCCCGCTGCGGAATGGACCCTCATCGCCTCCAACGACTGCGCCCGCTCGAGGGGCGGCAGGATGCCTGGCAGGCGCTTGGCCAGCATGGTCTTGCCTGACCCCGGAGGACCGATCATCAACAGGTGGTGCCCCCCTGCCGCTGCCACCTCCACCGCCCAGCGACCCAGGCGCTGGCCCTTCACGTCGACCAGGTCATCGAGGGGCTCGCCGGCGGGCTCGGCCGAGCCCTGACTGGCCGGTGTGGGCCACGGCGCGGCGCCCCGGAGGGCAGCTACGAGCTCGGTCAGGCTCGCGACCGGCCGCACCTGGTGGCGCCCGACGAGGGTGGCCTGCGCCGCTGAGGCTTCGGGTACAACCAGGGCAGGCGCCTCGATCGCTGCAGCCAGAGGCACCATTCCCAGCACCGGCCGGATGGAGCCATCGAGGCCGAGCTCGCCCACAAAAGCGTGGTGGTCGAGGCCCACCGGCGGGATCTGGCCATCAGCCAGCAGGAGGCCCACGGCGATGGCCAGGTCCAGCCCGGCCCCGCTCTTGCGGACACCCGACGGCGCCAGGTTGACGGTGATGCGCTTGTTTGGCCAGCTGAGGCCGCTCGACACTATCGCCGCGCGCACCCTGTCCCTCGACTCCCGGCACGCGGTGTCTGGCAGGCCGACGATGCTGAAGCACGGCATGCCCGACACCACGTGGACCTCCACGTCGACCGGTCGGCCATCCACGCCGAGCAGGGTGGCGGAAGGGATGCTTGCGATCATCGACGTACTCCTGTGGTGGCTCCGGCCATGGGCAGGGCGTGGAAACCTGAGTGCCGTCCCTGCGATGCACCCGCAGACACAAGATACGCCGGGGGTGTATCAACTCTCCGCCCGGCTGGCGTCGGCTGGGGGCTGTGCTTTGGAGCTGCGAAGCAGCCAGGGCAGCACGACCACCACCGCCGAAAGCCCAGCCACGACCACCTCGACCCCGCCGAGCGCCCAAGCGCCGAAGACCCCGAGAGTCACCACCTCAGTGAGCATGGCGGCGACCGAGGTGACGGTGGAACGAGAAGGCCCGGCGATGCGCTCCTGCAGCCGGGCCTCCACCACCACCAGGACCAACCTGAACAGGCCGTAGAAGATGGCCACACCAGCCAGGCCGACCGGGCGCTGCAGCAGGCCTACCAACCCCAGGACCAAAGCCCCGGCCCCGAGGAGGCAGGCCAAGGTGCCCGGCCTGCTGGGCCGTAGCCCCGAGGCCCTGCCAGCGAGGAGGGCGCAAGCGGCTCCAGCGACGGGGATCCCCACCACGGCGAGGGGAACCACCCTGACCGCAACGCCCCAGGACTGCGCCAGCAACGGGAAGTACTCCTCGATGGCGTCCACTCCCGAGACAAGGGCTACGGCGGCCACCGCGCCCCGCAGTGCCGGCCTGGTCAGTGCCTCGACCACCCCCGCCCGCAACAACACAAGGTAGGACGCCGTCTCGGCCCTGCCGTCCCGACGTGATGCCTCGGGCAGACGAACCGCAAGCATGGCGGCGCCCAGGCAGCACCCGACGCTCACCCACGCGACCAAGGGGTAGCCGCCGGCAGAGAGCAGCAAGCTCGCCGCCAGGGCCGTCGGCAGCTGGGCCAACAACCCCGCAGCGCTGACTACCCCCAACACCGAGGGAAATCGGCTCTCTGCACCAACCTCCGCGAGCCCGTCGTAGAGCAGCGCTTCGAGCGCCCCGGAACTGAGCGCGCCTCCCAGCCCCCAGAGCACGAACCCGGCCGCAAAGCCGACCAAGCCCGGGACGACGGCCCACAGGGAGTACCCACACGCCTGGGACACCCCGGCGACCGCAATAGCAGCGCGCCGCGAGAAGCGATCAGCCAGGGCACCCGCAGGGATCTCCGCCATGAACCCGGACGCGGACCAAAGGGCGAAGAGCCCAGATATCTCGGCTCGGGACAACCCGGCATGGACGAAGAGAAGCGAGTAGAGCGGGTAGAGGGGTACGAACTCGGCCAGCAGCGCCCAACTCGCCACCCGCCGGACAAGCGGCCCAGCGTCAGGGTGAGGTCAGCGATGTCGCATGGGCGGAATCATAGCTACTGGAGTAGTTGAGCAACGTCATACTCGGCTCAACTACTCCAGTTCGGGGATGGCGCCAGTCAGCCCCCTGTTAGCCTCGCCCCATGGGCCGCGCCGGGGGGCATTACCCGGTCGAGCCCACAAGTAGCAGCCCCACGAAACCCACGAGCCCCATGAGCCCCACGAGCGTGATCGACCCGCTCAGCGGCTCCGTGGCCGAGGTCCGCCAAGTCCAGCCATACCGAGCGACCAAGCCCTACATCTGCCCGGGCTGCAACCAGGACATAGATGCCGGTGTAGGCCACGTGGTGGTCATCCCGCTGGAAGCGCCGGACATGAGGCGGCACTGGCATCGCGCCTGCTGGGAGCGCCGGGCGACCCGCCGGCCTGGACGATCCAGCGGCGCCACCGGGAAGGGCCGTGGCGGCGGGCGCAGGGGCCCTCCAGCCACTCGCTGAGCCGGGCCCTCCAGCCACTCGCTGAGCGGCGGCCGTAGCCGCGCCCGTGCCCGCGGGCGTTCACGAAGCTGCATCGAGGCGGTAACCCTGTCCTGATACCGCCTCGAGGGCGGGCCCGGCAGCACCCAGCTTGGACCGCAGCCGAGAGATGGTCACCTCCATGACGTGGGAGTCGTGGGCGTCCTCTCCCCACACAGCCCTGAGCAGCTCCGCTCGCGGGACCACCTCGCCGCGGAGCTGGGCCAACACCGACAGGACGTCACGCTCCCTCCCCCCCAGCGCTATGACGTCGCCCTCGACCACTGCCAAACGCCCCTGCAAAACGACTTCGTGCCCGGCCAACACCAGGACCGGGCGGCGGCGGGCGAACTCGTCGGTGAGCTCCCGGATCAGCAAGCCGAGCCGGCCCACGCCAGGCGCCACTGGGGCCTCGATTCCCACCGAGCGCGCCGCCTCGGCGCACGCAGGGCCCACGCACGCCGCCACCACCCTTCGATTGAACGCACCCAAGACCCTTTCCGCCAGCCCGTGACGCGCCGCTATGGCGATCAAGTTGCGCACCGCCGGAGCCGACGTGAACGTCACCGCGTCGACCCGGCAGGCCGACACCGCTCCAGCCAGGCGCAGCGCCGGGCCTTCCTCCACCGGGTCCCGCCACTCGTAGGTTGCCACCTCCACAACCTCGGCCCCCATCGCGGCTATGGCGGCCGTCACCTCCGAGGACGGCTCGCCGTAGAGCTGCATAACCACGGTGTCGCCCCGCACCCCCGCGCCGGACAGCATGTCCACCAGCTCGCTCAGCCGATCCGAGGCGGCCCTTTGCCAGACCACAAGGCCCAGGGCCTCTACCGCTCCTGCCGACTTGGGGCCGCGGGCGAGCACCCGCGCACCTGCCAGGGCTTTCCGAAGGGCGTCGTCGCATCCCCAGGCGCGAGCTGTCTCGAACCAGGACCGCATGCCAATGCCCGTCGTGGCCAACAGCCACTCCGGTGGGCGCTCGATCACCGCGTCGGTGGCATCTCGCAGGCCCTTGTCGTCCACGAGCACCGCCGTGCTGATCGTCGGCCCTTGCAGGATCTTCGCTCCCCTGCGGCGCAGGAGGCCTGCCTGCTCCTCCCGACGGCGGTCCGCTGTGAGCCCGATCGTGTATCCCTGGAGGGGCGCGAGCTGCACGTGTACAGGCACATGTACAGGATGGCGCCGGAGTGTTTCGGGGGGGTTGCCCCGAGGTGCCGTGGGCGTGAACACCCCAGGCGCCCCAGGCGGGCCAGGCGGGCCAGGCGCCACAGGCTCGCCAGGCGCTCCGACGGGAGTGGGCAGTGGTGCTTGGGAGCACCGAGCGATATTTCGCGAAGCTGGCGAGTCACGCGCCAGATAGGCGGGCGAGGAGGTCCTCGCAGGCAGCGATGGTCAGCTCTTCCAGGAGGGCAAGGCGGGCGGGAACGGTCCCAGCCTCGAGCAGGCGCTGATGGTCGAGCTGAGCCAGGGGGCTTATGGCGCAGAGCTGCCAGCACGCCGCCTCGGGGTCCTCGACCAGCTCGACCGTCGACGGGACCGTCGGCCCGTCGTCCATCTCAGCGGCGTACGCGAGGGCCCGGCGGACCTGGCGCTCCACGCGGGCCATGGCGTCGAGGTCGCCGTCTGTCGGCGGCGCATCTCCCAGGTCCTGCACCAGCGCCAGGGGGTACGGTGCGTCGGGGAGCCAGTGCTCGATCCGGATGCGTCGGGTGCCCACGGTCAGCAGGACCCAGCGCCCGTCCGGGACCGCCGCCTCCTGCACGATTCGGGCCACCGTCCCTACCCCGAAGCGGCTCTCACCGCCTCCCACCTGGTAACCGCGCTCGATGAGCACCACCCCGAACTGCCGGTCCGCCTCCAGGCAGTCGGCGACCAGGGAGCGGTAGCGGGGCTCGAAGATGTGAAGAGGAAGGGCAAGGCCCGGGAACAGCACTGTGTCCAGGGGGAACATTGGCAGGGCGGCGCTCATACGAGACAAGGGTACCGCCCTCGGGCGCCACCTCCGCGTCCTGCTAGCCTGAACGCGTGCCCCGTGTCCTTGTTGCAGTCCTCGTAGGCCTCGCCGTCTCCCAGGTGGGCCTGTTCCTGACCACCGTGTACCTCCACCGGGCCCTCGCCCACCGAGCGATTACGCTGAAGCCGTGGCTGGCGGTGGTCATTCGCTTCATGATCTGGGTCTCGCTCGGGATCAAGCCCCGGCAGTGGGTTGCCGTGCACCGCAAGCACCACGCGTACACCGACGTGGAAGGCGACCCGCACTCCCCCATCCTCGAGGGTTTCGCCATGGTGCAGTTCGCCAACGTCGCTCTTTACCGGCGGGTGGCCAACGACGAGGCGACCGTGGCGCGCTACGCCAGAGACCTGGCGCCCGACCGCCTCGACAAGATCGCCTTCGACCGCGCCTTGCCTGGCCTGGCAATTGGCGTCGTCTCGTTGTGGCTCATCCTCGGCTGGCAGATGGCGCTGGTGGCGGCGGGGGTTCATGTGGTGACCTACCTGCTGGCGAGCGGCGCCATCAACGCCATAGGACACGCCTGGGGAAAGCGGCCTTTCGAGAACCTCGCCACCAACAACCAGTGGCTGGCGCTGCTCGTTGCCGGCGAGGGGCTGCACAACAACCACCACGCCGCCCCGACGTCCGCACGCTTTGCGCTTGCCAAGCGGCAGGTGGACCCCGGTTGGTGGGTGGTTAACACCCTTCAGCACCTCGGCTGGGCGACCATCCGCCACAGCGAGGTGAAGCTCAAGGTGCCTCGGCCCCGCCGTACCGCCGCCCCGGTGTGAGCACAGCCGCCCCCGTGTGAGGGACTGGCGGGCGCAGGCGGGATAGCCTCGGGTGGTGCGGTTCGCCTCTGCCCTGTCTGAGCACCCCATAGCAACGACTGCGGTGGGCGAGGTGGTGGGCCAGGTCTTGGACCACGTCGGGTATGCCCCGGATCTGGCTGTGCTTTTCGTCACCAGTCCGCAAGCCGAGGCCCTCGAGGCGGTGGCCGACACGGTAAGCGAGCTGCTCCGGCCGCGCGCTCTCATTGGTTGCGTGGCCGAGTCGGTGGTGGGAACGGGGCGCGAGGTGGAGCACCGTTCGGCGATGAGCTTGTGGGCTGGAAACGTGGGCACCTTGGTGCCCGTCGAGCTGGAGTCGGTGGGCAGCACCGGCCCCATCGTGGGTTGGCCGGACGAGATCGACTTCGAACCGGCGGCGCTCCTGCTGGTGGGTGACCCGTTCAGCTTCCCGGTGCTGCCCTTCTTCGAGTGGCTCGCCTCGACTCATCCAGGGCTGCCAGTCGTGGGCGGGATGGCCTCTGGTGGACGCGGTCCCGGCAGCTCCAGGCTCGTCATCGGGGGCCGGGTGAGGACCAATGGTGCGGTGGGAGTCCTCCTCGGGCCGAGCGCACGCATGAGCAGCGTTGTGTCCCAGGGGTGCCGGCCGATCGGGTTCCCCTGGATGGTGACCAAGGCCGAGGGCAACGTCATCCACCAGCTCGCTGGGAAACCGCCATTGGAGCGGCTGGAGGCCCTGGCCCAGGGACAGCTCTCCCCCGCCGACGTGGCGCTGGTGAACCAAGGTGGGCTGCAGTTGGGGAAGGTCATCGACGAGCACAAGGCGACCTTTGGACGGGGTGACTTTCGTATCATCGGGATCATGGGCGCCGACCGCCGCACCGGTTCCATAGCTCTGGCCGACCTGGTCGAGACCGGCAACACCGTGCAGTTCCACCTCCGTGACGCCGAGGCAGCCGACGAGGATCTCCGCCACACCCTGTCCTCGCACCCAGCAGGCGGGGGGCGCGGGCGGGACCCAGCGGGCGGGGGTCGCGGGCTGGACCCGGCGGGCGGGGGTCGCGGGCGGCGGGCGGAAGCAGCCTTGGTATTCACCTGCAACGGCCGGGGCACCAGGCTGTTCCCGCACCCTCACCACGACGCCTCGGTTGTGGCCGAGCTGCTGGGGGACATCCCCACCGGAGGGTTCTTCGCGGCTGGCGAGCTGGGGCCGGTAGGGGGGAAGAACTTCCTCCACAGCTTCACAGCCTCTATCGCCCTGTTCGAGGAAGACCCGGCAATCGACGAACCGCCGCCTAACCCCGGTGAATCCCTGGGGGAGGGGCCAGTCCCCCCCGGCTCGGGATAGGAGCCTCCCCGCGCGACTCCCGCAAGAGAGCCCGCCGATCTGGTTAGGCTGGGGGTGTGAGCGACAAAGACCTGGAGCAGCTCGGGATCAACGTCATCCGGGGCCTGGCAATGGACGCGCCCCAGCGGGCCAACTCGGGACACCCCGGCACAGCGATGGCCCTGGCCCCGCTGGCGCACGTGCTGTGGACCCGGATCATGCGCTTCGACCCCTCCGAGCCGCATTGGGCGGACCGGGACCGCTTCATCCTGTCGTGCGGGCACGCCTCGATCCTCCTGTACTCGATGCTGTACCTGACCGGCTACGGGCTCACCCTCGACGACATCAAGGAGTTCCGCCAGTGGGAGAGCCTGACCCCTGGGCACCCCGAGGTCCACCACACCGCGGGAGTGGAAGTCACCACCGGCCCGCTCGGCCAGGGCTTCGCCAACGGCGTGGGCATGGCGGTCGCCGAGCGCTACCTGCGGGACCGCTTCGGGGCCCAGGCCTGCGACCACCACACCTTCGTGATCTGCAGCGACGGGGACCTCGAGGAGGGGGTCAGCCACGAGGCTGCGTCGCTCGCCGGGCACCTCGGCCTCGGCCGCATGACCTACATCTACGACGACAACCACATCACCATCGACGGGCCCACCGAGCTCTCCTACACCGACGACAAGGTGGGGCGCTTCCGGGCTTACAACTGGCACGTCGAGGACGTGGGCGAGGCCGCCAACGACTGCGACCTGCTGGAGGCCGCGATCCGCCGGGCCATGGCTGTCGAGGACAAGCCCTCGCTCATCGTGCTGCGCAGCCACATCGGCTGGCCGGCGCCGAACGCCACCGACACCGCAGGGGCGCACGGGTCGCCACTGGGCGCGGAGGAGATCCGGGCCACCAAGGAGATCCTGGGCCTGCCCCCCGAGGAGGATTTCTGGGTCCCCGAGGAGGTGGTGGCGATGTACCGCGAGGCCATCCCCCGAGGCCAGGCGATGCGCCGGGCATGGGAAGACCGCCAGGGGCCCGCCAACCCGGAGCTGGCGGCCGCTCTCTCCGGCAGGGGCCTCGCTGGCTGGGAAGCCAAGCTTCCGACCTTCGAGGCGGGCAAGTCCCTCGCCACCCGTCAGGCCGTGAAGTCCTGCATCAACTCCACCCTGGAAGTGATCCCCGGACTCATCTCCGGCGGAGCCGACCTGACCGGCAACACCGGCACAGCTCTCAGCGGCGAGGCCCAGCAGTCCGCGGAGCACCCCGGCGGCCGGCAGGTCTACTACGGGATCCGCGAGCACGCCATGGGCGGGATCATGAACGGCATGTCATTTCACGGGGGAGTGCTGCCCGTCGGGGGGACATTCTTCATCTTCAGCGATTACATGCGGGCCTCGGTGCGCCTAGCGGCCGTCACCGGTGCCCACGTCATCTACTCGTGGACCCACGATTCGATCGGCTTGGGCGAGGACGGCACCACCCACCAACCGATCGAGCACTTGGCGTCGCTGCGGGCCATGCCCGGCCTGCGAGTGGTGCGCCCAGCTGATGCAAACGAGTGTGCCCAGGCTTGGCTCGGGGCGGTTGACGGCGACGGCCCCACGGCCCTGATCCTCACCCGCCAAGGGGTGCCCGTGCTCGCCGAGACCGCACAGCGGGCCGCAGCAGGCGTCCCCCGTGGCGCGTACGTCCTGGCCGAGGGGGCCTCGGCACCGGCCATCGTCCTCGTCGGCACGGGCAGCGAGGTACACCTGTGCGTCGAGGCGGCGGCCGCCCTCGCCAGCAACGGTGTCGCCGTCCGAGTCGTCTCGATGCCCTGCTGGGAGGACTTCTCCGACCAGGACGATGCCTACCGGGCCTCCGTGCTCCCCCCGGGCGTGCCGGTGCTGGCGGTCGAGGCCGGGTGCAGCTTCGGGTGGGAGCGATGGGCGGACGCCACCGTCACCATCGACCGCTTCGGTGCCTCGGCGCCCGGTCCGGTGCTGATGGAGAAGCTCGGGTTCAGCACCGACAACGTCGTCCGACATGCCACCGAGCTGCTGGCCCGGCGCTCGACAGGCGGGAGCTCGACCGGCGGGACCGGTCGGCCGGCAGCCGACAGCGCACCCCTGGCCGAGACCCCCAACCCTCACCGTTAGGAGACCGAGATGACCAAGCTCAACGAACTGTTCGACACCCAAGGCCAGAGCCCCTGGATCGACAACCTCAAGCGGTCGTATGTCACCGAGGGCGAGCTGGCCCGACTGGCCGGCGAGGGGATCAGGGGCGTCACCTCCAATCCCACCATCTTCGCCAAGGCAATCCAGGGCAGCCAGGACTACGACGCCGACTTCACCCGGCTGGTGAGCACCATGAGCGTCGAGGACGCCTATTGGGACTTGGTGATCGACGACGTGTCCAAGGCGCTGGCCGTGCTGCGCCCCCTCCACGACCAAAGCGGCGGCGCCGACGGGTTCATCTCCCTGGAGGTGGCCCCCTCCCTGGCCTACGACACCAACGGGACCATCGCCGCAGCCCGCCACCTGCACGAGCGCATCGCCCAGCCCAACTTGTACGTGAAGATCCCGGCCACGGCCAAGGGGGTCCCCGCCATCCGCAAGATGATCTCCGAGGGCCACAGCATCAATGTGACGCTCATCTTCTCAATCGAGCGCTACGACGCGGTCATCGAGGCGTACATCTCGGGCCTGGAGGAGCTTGCCTACCGCCAGATCACCGGCCCCGACGCAGGAGACTCGCCGGTGTCGAACCTCTCGGGAGTGTCCAGCGTGGCCTCTTTCTTCGTGTCCCGGGTGGACACCGAGGTGGACCGCCGTCTCGAAACCCTGGCCTCCCAGGACAGCGACCCAGGCAAGGCCGAGCGCATCCTGGCCCTGCGGGGCAAGGCCGCCCTGGCCCAGGCCAAGTGCGCCTACAAGCTGTTCCAGCAGCGTTTCTCCGGGCCGCGCTGGGATGCGCTCGCCCAGAGGGGCGCAAAGGTCCAGCGTCCGCTGTGGGCCTCCACGTCCACCAAGAACCCCGCTTACCCCGACCTGCTCTACGTGGACAACCTGATCGGGCCGGACACGGTGAACACCATGCCGGACGCCACCGTCGACGCCTACCTCGACCACGGTGTCGTAGCCCGCACGGTGGACATCGGTGTAGGCGAGGCCGAGGCAGCCCTCGACTCGCTGAAGGTGGCTGGGGTGGACATGGCGGACGTCACCAAGACGCTGGAGGAAGAAGGGGTCGCCTCGTTCGCCAAGTCCTTCGACGAGCTCATGCAGCGCCTGACCGACAAGGCCAACGCCATAGCCGCAGCCGGCGGAGTCCAGGGCTGACCCGTCTGTCGAGCACGGTGGGCCGGTGATCCCCAACCCGCTGGCCGAGGGCCTGGACACGCACCGTCGCTCGCCACCGGTGGCGCTGGTGATCTTCGGAGCCTCTGGGGACCTGACCAGCCGAAAGATACTTCCTGCGCTGGCTGCACTCGCACGTCGTGGGTCGCTGCCCTCCAGCTTCGTGGTGGTGGGTGTCGCCCGCACCGAGATGGACGACGGCGAGTTCGCCGAGATGGCGGCCAAGGTCGACCCCGACCCGGCCTGGGCGCAGATGGCTAAGCGCTTTCGCTACGTGTCCGGCGACTACACCGACCCCGACACCTTCGCCCGGCTTCGCGAGCTCCTCGCGGAGCTGGACGAGGGCCCGCAGAGCACCGAGGGCAACCGGGTCTACTATCTGGCCACCATCCCCGCCATGTTCGGCCCGGTGGCCGAAGCCCTCGGTGCCGAGGGCCTGGCCCGCCCGACACGGGAAGGGGCCTTCGTCCGGCTCATCATCGAGAAGCCCCTGGGCCGCGACCTGCATAGCGCCCGCGCCCTGGACGAGTACCTGCACACCGGCTTCGACGAGGACCAGCTCTACCGCATCGACCACTACCTGGGCAAAGAGACCGTGCAGAACGTCCTGGCCCTGCGCTTCGCCAACGCCATCTTCGAGCCGATCTGGAACCGCGAGTACGTAGACCACGTCCAGGTCACGGTGGCCGAAAGCCTCGGCGTGGAGCACCGGGGCGGCTTCTACGAGACCGCAGGGGCGCTGCGCGACATCGTGCAGAACCACGTGATGCAGGTCCTCGCCCTCATCCTCATGGAGCCCCCGGTGAGCGTCGACGCCCAGGGCATCCGGGACGAGAAAGTCAAGGCCATGCGCTCCATCGTCATCCCCACCCCTGGCTCGATTGCCTCGTCTGTCGTGAGGGCACAGTACGACGCCGGTTGGGTGGAGGGCTCCTGGGTCCCGGGCTACCGGGAGGAGGAGGACGTCGATCCGGCGAGCGAGACGGAGACCTACTTCGCCATGCGCCTGTGCGTCGACAACTGGCGCTGGGCCGGGGTTCCCGTCTACGTGAGGACCGGCAAGCGCCTCCCCAAGCGCTTCACCGAGGTGGCCCTGCAGTTTAAGAGGGTCCCCCACCTGGCCTTCTCGACATCAGAGGCGACCCGGCTGGGCCCCAACGCGATGATCGTGCGCATCCAGCCGGACGAGGGCATCACCTTGCGCTTCGGGGCCAAGGTGCCCGGACAGGCCTTCGAGGTGCGCAGCGTGTCGATGGACTTCTCCTACGGGGCGGCGTTCATGGAGCACAGCCCCGAAGCCTACGAGCGGCTGATACTCGACGCCCTGATCGGGGACCCCACCTTGTTCATCCGAGCCGACGAGGTGGACCAGGCGTGGCAGGTCGTGGGCCCCGTGCTGGATGCTTTCGCTGCCGGCACCCCCCCGCTGGCCCGCTACGAGGCCGGGAGCTGGGGGCCTGCAGAGGCCGATCAGCTGCTCGGGGAGGACGGTAGGCGCTGGGGTGACTTCTGAGGTGCAGGCCCCACCGAACGGCAGCGAGCCGCTCGCCCGATGGTCCGCCCGCTCGGTGGGGATAGGCGAGGTGTCCAGGGCGCTGAGCGAGCTGCGCCACGGCGAGCAATCAGCCGCCACCCTCACCAGCGTCGTCAACCTCGTGGTCGCTGCCGGTGACCGCGATGCGGCGGGGAGGGCAGCCAGCGCCATGAGGCGGCTCGGCGAGCGACACCCTGGCCGGACCCTGGCCCTGGTCTGCCGGCCGGACGCGCCCGAGGACATCGACGCGAGCGTGGAGCTGCACGCTGCGACGGCCGACGACACGACCATCTGGTGGGAGGAGGTCCACCTCGAGCTGGGCGGTGCGCTCTGCGAGCACCTGGCCTCGGTGGTCACGCCCCTGCTCCTGGCCGGGCTTCCGACGGCGGTGTGGTTCCCCTCGGCGCTGCCGGCTCCCGACGACCCGCTCCTCGACCTGGCCGATGTGGCCCTGGTGGACGCCCGCTGGGCGCTTCAGGCCGGTTCGGGGCTGGCCGCCCTGGTGGAGCTGGGCAGGCGCCAGGAAGTGATCGACCTGTCGTGGTGCCGCCTCACCCCCTGGCGGCGACTCCTCGCCTCGCTGTTCGAGCCGGCCACCATGCGCCCCTACCTGAGGACGGTGACCGCTGCGACGGTATCCGCGAACCCGGGACCTGGCCGGCTCCTCGCCGGATGGGTCATCGACCGCTTGGGAGTGGCTTCGGCGGCCGTCACGCTCACGCGAGCGGTCCACGCCAGCATCGCCCTGCACTGCGCCCACGCCGGGCACCGGGCGACCTTCTCGGTGACCCGACCGAGTGACGAGCTGGTCGTACACGGCGCGGCCGAGGTCGAGGGTGGCCCCCACCGCCACGAGTCGGCCGCCCTGCCCGAGCACGGGCTCACCTGGTCCCTGGCCCAAGCCCTGTCCAGCATGGCCAGGGACCCTCGCTACGACGCCGCCATCCGCGCCGCCCTGCCTTTGGAGAAATAGGGCCTTTGGAGAAATAGGGCTCGGCTTCGCCGCACACCACCGCCCACTCACCTGCATTGAGCCGGCCAGCGCGCCTGGCCCCCCCCTTGGCTATCCTCGTGGCATGGAGGGGGAGCTCCGGGTGGTGCCCGACGTGCCCGGCGCCTTCGCGCCCGCGGTCGTAGAGGCGTTCGCGAACCGGCCAGGGTACGGGTTCTCGATGGCCGTCTCGGGCGGGGAGACGGCCCGGCAGTGCTACGAGCGCCTGGCGGCGGACCGCTCAGCCACCATCGACTGGTGGGAGGTGGACGTGTTCTGGGGCGACGAACGATGCGTGCCGGCGGATCATCCCGACTCCAACCAGCTCCTGGTGCGCCGAGCCCTCCTGGAGCGGGTCGGCGCGGCCAACTCGGTCCACCCGATGCGCTGCGAGGAGGGGACCGATGGGTACCAGATGAAGGTGGGCGAGCTGGGCCATTTCGACGTGGTTCACCTGGGCCTGGGCCCTGACGGGCACACCGCTTCCCTGTTCCCCGACTCGACGGGGCTGGACGCAGAGCCGGGCCGCCTGGTCGTGTACAACACCGACCCCCACCGGCGCAACCCGCACCGGCGCATGACCCTCACCCTTGCCGGCATCGCCCGCGCCCGGCTGGTCGTCTTCACCGTCAGCGGCGCTTCCAAGGCTGCCGCGATGCGAGCCGTGCTGGACGGCGAGGACGTGCCCGCATCACGGGTCCGCGCCGAGCGCATCGTGTGGCTGGTCGACCCTGCCGCGATGAGAGAGGACCGGGGTTCCAGCAAGAACTGGGGAACCTAATGTAGGCACTGTCCACATTAGGTTCCCCAGTTCTTGGACGGGGGGAACCCGACCGGGGTCTCGGGCGTCAGGATGAGTATGGGAGCACGCAGGTATCTGGGCCCGGTGGCAGCGGCGGCAGTAGCGCTGGCCGCCTTGGCGGGCTGCGGGCCCGGCGACCTCGGGCATCCCGGTTACCGGCCACAGCGCCCCCCGCCGACCATGCCCACGACTACTTCGTCGACGGCGCCGAGCCCGGGCAAGGCGTCCGCCTGGGCCACACTGGCCACGATCCCCGTCGGGCCCCTTGTCACCCTGGTCGGCGGGCCTGGGGCGGTGTACGCATTGCCCTCCGACGTCGGCTTCGACCACACCGTGCCGCTGCCTGTGCAAGTCGTCCGCGTGGCCGTCCCCAGTCGAGCCGAGACCGAGAGCAAGCCGATCACCGGCGCATCGGCGATGGCGGTCTCCGGCAACTCGCTCTGGGTGGTCGCTTCCAGCGATGTGGGGGCCACGAACCTGACGGTGACTTTGGACCAACTCGACGCCACGACCCTCACCCTGCGGCGGAGCATCCACCTGTCAGCAGACCCCATTTCACGGCCCGAGACGATCGCCGCCGTGCCCGGCGGGCCGCTTTGGGTCGGCATCGGAAAGCACCTCTACCGGGTCGACCCTGCCAAGGGAACGGTCACCGCAACGTTCACCGCTCCGGGGTACCTCGCCGGCCTTGCAGTGAGCCCGGACGACACGGTGCTCTATGCGGCCGGCGCGCAGGCCAACGGAGCCGGGCTCACGGTGACCGAGCGCAATGCGGTCAGCGGGGCGACGCTCGCCACCGCGTCTCATCCCGAGTCGGTCGTGGGTGGGAGCGTGTCTGCCACGACCGCGGGCGTGTGGGCCTCGTTCCGCACCGGGATGCTTGGCGACACGATCTTTCTGCGCAGAGCCGACCTACGCCAGGTCGTGCCTTCGGCCGGGATGACCCTCAACCTGGCCAGCCGGCTGGTGGCTGCGATGGGAGTGCAGGGGACTGTCAGCCACGGGGTCCTTTGGCTCAGCAACTTCCAGACCCTGGCTTGTGCCGACCCCACCACGGGACAGGTCAGGTCGAGCGAGCAGCTCAAGGTCGGCGTCGCTGGCCAGGTGGTTGCGTCCCCGGGCGCGATCTACGTCGTGGGTGGACCCGGGATCGAGGTCATCGCGCCGCCACGTGCCTGCGGGGTCGCCGGCGCGGCGTAAGGTAGCGCGCATGTCCTCCGAGCTGTGCGCCCTGCCGACTTCGGAGCTGCTGAGCCGGGCGGCGGCGGTGCGCGACGCCGCCCACGGCCGGCGGGTCACCTACTCCCCCAAGGTGTTCATCCCGCTCACCATGCTGTGCCGGGACCGCTGCGGTTACTGCACCTTCGCCAAGGCGCCCGCCCGGGTGGCCTCGCCCTACCTGTCGCTCGACGAGGTACTGGCAATCGCCCGGGCCGGGGCGGCCGCGGGGTGCCACGAGGCACTGTTCACCCTGGGCGAGCGGCCCGAGGAGCGCTACCCCGCGGCTCGGGACTGGCTGGACGCCCACGGCTATGCCTCCACGGTCGACTACCTGGTGGCGGCCTGCGCTGCGGTGCGAGACGAGGTCGGCCTGCTCCCCCACGCCAACGCTGGGGCCCTCTATCCCGACGAGCTGGGCGCCCTGCTGGACGTCTCCGCCAGCCAGGGCATGATGCTCGAGTCCCTCAGGGCCGACCTGGCCTGCCACCGGGGCGCCCCGGACAAGACGCCGGAGCGCCGTCTGACCACCCTCGAGGCGGCCGGGGAGCTGGGGGTGCCGTTCACGACCGGGATACTTGTGGGGATCGGCGAGGAGGAGGCCGACCGGGTGGCAGCGCTGGAGGCCATAGCGGCGTCCCATCTTCGCTGGGGACACGTGGCCGAGGTGATCGTGCAGAACTTCCTGCCGAAGGCGGGCACGGCGATGCACGCCGCCCCCGCTTGTCCCGAGGAGGCCTACCTGCGCGCCATCGCCCTGGCCCGGCTGGTCCTGCCCACCGAGGTCCACGTCCAGGCCCCGCCAAACCTGTCGGACGACCCGGGCAGGCTCTTGGATGCGGGCATCGACGACTGGGGCGGGGTCTCGCCGGTGACCGCGGACCACGTGAACCCCGAGCGGCCCTGGCCGGCGCTGGAGTCCCTGGCCGCGATCACCGAGTCTCGGGGTTTCGTGCTGGCCCCCCGCCTCACCATCTACCCGAGCTTCGCGGCCGAGCCGGAACGCTGGCTGGCGCCCTCGATGCGCTTCGCAGCGCTCGACCGCTCCGACGCCGAGGGCCTCGCCCGGGACCACCCATGGGTGTCGGGGGGGACGGTGGGGCCGCCCTCGCTGGTGGGGGCGGGGGCCGTGGGTGGGCGCGGGTCTGGGGGCATCACCGGGCATATTCCCAGGAAGGGACCGGTCGGAGAAGTGCTGGACGGCGTGCTGTCGGGGCAGCGGGCGGGCGAGGACGAGCTGGTCGCCCTTTTCGGGGCACGGGGGCCGGAGGTGCGCGCCGTCGCCGAGGTGGCCGACGAGCTGCGGAGGCGGGCCGTGGGGGACGTAGTGACCTGGGTGGCGAATCGCAACATCAACTACACCAACATCTGCACCTTCAAGTGCCGGTTCTGCGCCTTCTCCAAGGGGCCGCTGTCGCTGAACCTCCGGGGGGACCCGTACCTGCTGAGCCTCTCGGAGATCACCGAGCGGGTGGCGGAGGCCGAGGCGCTTGGCGCCACCGAGGTGTGCCTGCAGGGGGGCATCCACCCGAGCTTCGATGGCGACTACTACCTGTCGGTGATCGAAGCGGTGCGCTCGGCGTCGGCTCGGATCCACATCCACGGCTTCACCGCCCTGGAAGTGACCGAGGGGGCGCGGCGGCTGGGGGTTGGGCTGGCCTCGTACCTAGGGCGGTTGCGGGATGCCGGCCTCGCCACCCTGCCGGGCACCGCGGCGGAGATCCTGGACGACTCGGTGCGGGCGGTGCTCTGCCCGGACAAGGTCGACACCGAGGAGTGGCTGGAGGCTCACCGGGTGGCCCACTCGGTGGGGCTGCGGTCCAACGTCACCATCATGTTCGGCGCAGTGGAGTCCCCACGGTCGTGGGCCCGGCACCTGGTGCGGACGCGGGCGCTGCAGGACGAGACCAGCGGGTTCACCGAGTTCGTGCCCCTGCCGTTCGTGCACATGGCGTCGCCGATCTACCTTCAGCGCCGGGCCCGGCGGGGGCCGACGTTTCGCGAGTCGCTGCTGATGCACGCAGTGGGACGGATCGCCTATGCCGGATCGATAGACAACATCCAGGCCAGCTGGGTGAAGATGGGCCTCGCCGGGGCGCGCCAGCTGCTCGTGGCCGGGTGCAACGACCTCGGTGGGACGCTGATCGACGAGAACATCTCCCGGGCGGCCGGCGCGGCCCACGGCCAGCGCATGGACCAGGCTGGGTTCGCCGAGGTGGTGGCCGGGCTGCCCGGCCGACGGCTGGAGCAGCGCACGACCCTGTACGGGCGCGTCGCCCTGGCCGGTTCGTGAGCCGCCCTGCGAGGGCTGGGGCGGAGGGGCGGACTGCGGCGGCGGGGGTCGGGTCGGCGGCGGGGGTCGGGTCGGCGGCGGGGGTCGGGTCGGCGGCGGGAGTCGGGTCGGCGG
>JBOGGU010000072.1:0-2319 GCA_050744085.1 Acidimicrobiales bacterium | reverse complement strand
TGGCTCGCCGCCTCGATCGCCGCGACGGGACCAGCACCGTGACCAATAGGAGGATCGCCGCGGCCGCCAGGCCGCTGAAGATGGACACCAGCAGCGGCAACAGGTTCGAGGACGCCGGGGGAAGGGGGGCGAACTGGGCCTCGGTGGCGAAGTCGTCCTGGTTCTGGTTGACCGGGTTGGCGAGGCGAGTGTCGGCCCAGCCGATGACCGCGTACTGGTTCGCGGACGCCACCCCGGGCGGCTGGCGGATGTCGGAGTTGTAACTGATCCCGAGCTGGAAGTTGATCGGTCGATCGCTGACCTGGACGTTATGCGACCAGGTCGCCCCGCCATCGTTGGAGTAGGTGTAGCCGACTTGGATGTTGTCGTTGACTTGGCCGACGTTGTCTTCGAAGGCGACATCAACCCTCCCATCGGGTGCGACGCTCAGTTGTGGGTAAAAGCTGGTGTAACGGTCCTGGGGAGGATCGTCGTCGACGACCACCGGGGCACTCCAACTGACACCCTTGTCAGTCGATCTCTGCAGGACTACGTTCTCCCAGCCCGATGTGGCCGCGTTGGCCGGCGTGGCCGAATAGATGGCCAGGAAGGTGCCGTCCTGCCCGCCCTTTGGTGTCCAGCCCATTGCGGTCTGGGCCCCGGTGGCGGTGAATACCGGCGGACCCAGCGCCTGGAAGCTCCAGGTTCGACCCCTGTCCGCAGAGCGGGCCACCAGCTGCGGCACGGGATAATAGCTCTTTCCCGGCGGTGAGTCGTTGGTTCGGGTCACAGACGAATCCGTAACCTCCACAACCCCGCCGTGGGCGGAGATGAACGGAGCCCCGAAGAAGGACTTCAGCGTCAGGGGATAGCTCTTGTTCCCGATTACCTGCGTCAGGTGGCAGAATGTGTCGAGGTTGACCCCGGGCGAGAAGGTTGCCCCGCCATCCGTGGAGGTTGCAACCTCGACCCGGCTGGCGGACAGCGGCGAGCCCTTCGGCGCCTTGGGGAAGCTCTGCACAAAGCCGACGTACACGACGTCCCCCGACCCAGAGGTATCCACCGCCAGTGCGCTCACCCCATCGTCGCTGGGGGCGCTCGGGCCGCTCCTGCCGCGGTTGTTGTCCACGACGGTGGTCGACCACGAGTCCCCCAGGTTGGTAGAACGCGCCAGCACGATGCTGGCGTGGCGGTCGTCGCCCGCGCCAGCTCCGTACCCCACGCGGGCGTAGTACAAGATGTTGTGCCGGCCCCAGGCCAGTGAGGCGTTCGCCGTGCCGGCGTTACTGGTGGTGCAGTCGGGATAGGGCCCTGGGCCGGGCAGGGCGGGCAGGATGTGCCAGCTCCGACCGGCATCGTAGGACCGCACCAGGTAGCAGGCCTTGGTCCTCAACTGCGCCGTGGCCGCTACGATGACCCTCGGGTTCGACGGATCGACCAGCATCGAGGTGGGGCTGGTAAAGGCGCGCCCGGCCGCCTTGGCGTCCTTGGTCATCTGGGTCGAGGTCGTCAGGCGCTCGACCTGTGAGCCGGCGAAGTGGACCTGGGGCACACCCGGTGACCCCGCAGCGAACGCGGTCGTCGGGAGCAGGGCCGCCGCCCCGGTCACCAACCCCGCGACGCATAGGGCCCTTGGCACGGTCTCTCGGAAATCGCGGTGAGGAATCATCTGGCTTGCGGCCTCGGAGCGCTAGCGCTAGCGGCTAGCCGGTCTCAGTCGTGCGCCCACCGCGGGCCCGAGAGACCCGGCCGGACGAAGCCGCCATGAAGCTGAGCGAGCCGGCCAGCAGCGAGACTCCCGCCGCAACCCCCAGGGAGATGAGCGCCAGGTCCAGCGTGCTCAGGCCGGATGCGGCCACCAGTGCGACCGGCCGGTTGACCGGGCCCGGCAGCCCGGCGGCCGGCGTGCCTACGTCGATCAAGGTCCGGGCCGGGTTGCCGCCGTTCATGTTGTGCTCGATCTGGGTGGCGACCAGCACATGCTGACCGCTCGGTACGTCCCTCGGCAGCGACACTGGATAGGTGAAGGTGCTGGCCATCACGAAGGCGCCCTTCTCGGCACTGGGCGGGACCGTGGCGATCACGTCGCTGGTCACAGAGTCGAGGTGGATCCGTACCGGAGCGGTGCTGACGAAGTCCTTGCCATTTAAGGTCACGGTCCCTCCCGCAGGCACGCTGGACGCCGAGGCGGTCAGGGATACCAATCCCACGCAGGCCCAGGCATAGGAGAGCGGAGCCAGGACCAGGGCAACTGACGCTGCCGCGGCGACGCTCCAAAGCCGAACTGACCGCTTCATGACCCCCGGCACCTCCGACCAGTCTTCGTCAGGCCCCTATAGG
>JBOGGU010000071.1:0-10224 GCA_050744085.1 Acidimicrobiales bacterium | reverse complement strand
ACCCATCCCCGCCGATTACTTCCCTGGCACCCTTTGCTCAAGTTACCACCCTGCAGCAACCCAACGGCTTCCAATTCCAGCCTCCTGCATACCCATACAGGTCCACAGAGGTTCCGCTACAGCCTGTTGGGGGCTCTGGGACTGGCGGTCGCCCTAGGCGCCAGCATCACTCTCAGCAACGTCTGGCCCCTTGGGCACGCTGTTGCAGCCTCTGAAGGTGCTGCGTCACCCCAACCAGCCTCTCGCATTACCAGTCCACTGTATAAGCAGGTAGCTACGCTACGTCAGCGAGATTCCATGACGGCCGCCCTGTCATTTGTGTCGAGCAAAGGTATTAACGTAAGATTCGATGGTGAACCCATAACCGCGAACGTGTTGGCCAACAGTATGGTGGCCATTGATCAGGCTGCTATTGGGCGTGCTCTTCCTGCGGCCGCGAGCTCGTCCAGTGGGCCTACTCTACAACGTACCAGTTCTGTAGGGGACGACCATTATGCGCAAGAAGCTGTAGCATCAATTGTTCTGGACAACATCATTTGGACGAGCGCACGGGCCTCCGGTCATACGGTCCCCTCTAGGACGGTGCGTGCATTTGCTCGAATGCAGCAAGCAGCGTATACCTCGGCTCGGCAGGCGGGCCATGCGACTGCCAACTTGATGCCCGCTGGCGGGTTCACATCGGCGAAAGCGCTGCGCGGATATGAGATTGCGCTGACTACAGCCCAGGAGAGGGAGAGGATCCGGGGATCACGTAATTATGCCCTTAATCGGACTCCGGAGCTGGCTGCTTGGCTTCAGAGCCATACGCGGGGTCACCACCTGCAAGTCCAGGGACTTCCGGGTCTGTCGATCAACACACTTTCATCCTACTTACCGTCCGGAATGTGATCGGGCACAGTTGCCGGGTGGTGCAGCAGGCGCAGTCAGCGCCGTACGATCGCTTTGACGGCCACGCGGGACGGACCTTACCAGCTAACAACGACCCGTTTTCGTGTCTTCGTGCCGGTAGCCGGTCTCGCTTGGTGGACAGGGTTGCCTAACTGACGGGCGGGCCAGCTACCCTGTCGGTGGATGCGGCTGAGCGTGCACCTGGACTACGCAGGCGGGGCCGGGTTCCACGACTCGGTCGAGACGGTCGTCGCCATGGAGCGCGCCGGGCTCGACATCGTCTGGGTTGCCGAGGCTTACGGTGTGGACGCGCCGACCCAGATGGGCTACCTCGCGGCCCGCACCGAAACCGTGCAGATCGGCTCGGGGATCCTGCCCATCTACTCGCGGACCCCGGCCCTCCTCGCCCAGACCGCGGCGGGCCTAGACGTCGCCTCCGGTGGCCGGGCGATCCTCGGCATCGGGGCGTCGGGGCCGCAAGTGGTCGAAGGCTGGCACGGCGTGGCCTACGACCACCCGGTTGCCAGGACCGCCGAGGTCATCGAGGTGTGCCGCCAGGTCTGGCGCCGGGAACGGCTGGTGCACGACGGCCTTTACCGCATCCCGCTCGCCCCGGGGGAGGGGACTGGCCTGGGCAAGCCC
The DNA here is from genome assembly GCA_050744085.1 of Acidimicrobiales bacterium. Taxonomy (GTDB): domain Bacteria; phylum Actinomycetota; class Acidimicrobiia; order Acidimicrobiales; family JAJPHD01; genus JAVKSL01. The sequence continues at coordinate 8,694 of JBOGGU010000071.1, read as the reverse complement.
CTCAAGCTCATCACCCACCCACCCCGAGCCGCCATCCCGATCTACGTGGCCGCGCTCGGGCCTCGCAACGTGTCGATGGTCGCCGAGCTGGCAGACGGCTGGATGCCCACCTTGTTCGTGCCCGAGCGAGCAACCGCCCTGTGGGGGCAGTCCCTGGCGGAGGGCCGGGCCAGGCGCTCGCCCGAGCTCGGGCCGTTGGAGGTGGTGGCGGGGGGGATGGTGGCGATCGGGGAGGGCATCGAGGCGCTACGGGACCTGGTCAGGCCCATTTTGGCCCTGTACGTGGGGGGCATGGGGGCACGGGGGCAGAACTTCTACAACGAGGTGGTCCGGCGCTACGGCTACGAGGCGGAGGCCGCCGCGGTCCAGGATGCCTACCTGGCGGGGCGCAGGGACGAGGCGGCGGCAGCCCTCCCCACCGAGCTGGTCGAGGGCACCTGCCTGGTCGGCCCCGCCGGCTACGTGGCGGAGCGCATCGCCGCCTACGGGGAGGCCGGCGTCACCGTCCTCGACATAACCCCGGTGGGTGACCACCCAGTCGGTACCCTCGAGCAGGTGAGGTCCTGGGTATGAACCCTATGCCTAATATGCCCCCTCCGCCCTCCCACCGCGGGCCACTCCCGACCCCCGGCTTGACGTGACGCGGCTCGGTGCGCTGGCAGAGGCCATCCGCTGGGGGGCAGGCGCGTGGCTGTGCTGGCGGGTCCCCGAAGTCGGCGCCGAGGCCGGGGGGGCGACGACGGTGAGTGTCGTGGTCCCCGCTCGCGACGAGGAGGCCACGCTGGGACGCTTGCTTGCCTCACTGGCTGCCCAGCTCCCCCCGGCCGCCGAGGTGATCGTTGTGGACGACGGCTCGACCGACGCCACGGCCGAGGTCGCCGCGAGCCTCGGGGCCAAGGTGGTCACAGCGGGGCCGTTGCCGGAGGGTTGGACGGGCAAGGCGTGGGCGTGCGAGGCGGGGGCCAGGGCGGCGGCGGGGGAGACCCTGGTGTTCCTCGACGCCGACACCTGGCTGCTCCCGGACGGCCTGGGTCGTCTGGTCGGGGCACACTGCCGCTGCGGAGGCAGGGGGCTGTCGACGGTGGCGCCATTCCACGTCGTCGAGAGGCGCTACGAATCGCTCTCCGCGCTGTGCAACCTGGTGACCGTGATGGGCACGGGCGCCTTCACGCCGTTGGGGCGTTGGGGGCGCTCGGTCGGGTCTTTCGGGGCGTGCGGGGTCTGTGGCCGCAGCGAGTACCTGGCCCTGGGGGCACACGGAGCGATCCGGGGAGAGGTGGTGGACGACCTCTCGGCAATATTTCGAAGAGTCGGGGCACCGGTGAGGCTGATGGGCGGCCGCGGGTGCGTGGAGTACCGCATGTACCCCTCAGGTGTCACCGGCCTCGTGGAGGGCTGGACCAAGAACCTTGCCAGCGGCGCCGCGTTGGTACGGGCCCCGGTCATGCTCGGCGCGGTCGTTTGGGTCTCAGGCCTCATCGCGGCCTCATGGCGGCTGGGCGCCGCAGCCGTCGCTGGCAGGGGCGGGGGGAGGGCGGTGGGGGTGTACCTGGCCTACGGGCTCCAGGTTGAGTGGATGCTGAGGCGGATCGGCAGCTTCGGCCGCTGGATCGGGCTGGCCTACCCTGCCCCGCTCGTGGCATTCCTGGCGTTGTGCGCGGGATCGCTGGGCCTTGGCGCCGGCCGGGGCCAGGTGCGCTGGAAGGGCCGGCCGGTTGCAGTACGGGCTTGGCGTTGAGGGCGCCGGCGGGACCCGCGGCCGGGCAGGCGGCCGGGCGCGCGGCAGGGCGCAGCTCGCCGGCGCAGGGTGCCGCCGCCGGGCGCAGCTCGCCGGCGCCTGGCCGGCTCTGGGCCGTTGGTGCGGACTTCGTGGCCTGGGGGGTCATCCAGGGTGGCCTCGGCTACCTGGTCCACCGCTTGCCGGGGCGCTGCTTTGCATCCGAGGCCTGGCTATGGCGGGAGCGGGCCTTCGAGGGAGCCGGGCGTCTGTACGTGCGCGGCTTGCGGATCCGGAGGTGGAAGCACCTCCTGCCCGACGCAGGGACGGCCTTTGCCGGGGGGTTCCCGAGACGGCGCCTGGGCGCTCGGGACCGGCGCTATCTCGCTGAGTTCCTGGCCGAGACGCGCCGGGCTGAGCTCAACCACTGGATGGCGCTCCTGGCCACTCCTGTTTTCGCCCTGTGGAACCCCCCCGCAGCGATGCCCTTCCTGGCGTTGTATGGGCTCGGTGCCAACCTGCCCTGCATCGCGGCTCAGCGCTATAACCGGATCCGCCTGGGTAGGGTGCTCAGGGCCCTCGGCCAATGACAAGAGCCGGCCCCTCGCAATCTGGGGAAGGTATCTACCGGATACGCGCGGAATCCCCCCCCAGTTCCGTCAGGTGACCACCTCGCTCGCCGTGTCGCCCACCCGGAATATGGCCTGGCGGTAGTAGGCGAGCTCGGCGACGCTCTCGCGGATGTCGTCCAGGGCGCGGTGACCGCAGGCCTTGTGGGGGGCCTGGCGAAAGGCCACAGGGTACCAACGCCGGCAGAGCTCCTTGACGCTGGAGACGTCTACGGAGCGGTAGTGGAAGTAGCCGTGCAGCTCTGGTAGGTAGGCCGCCAGGAACCTGCGGTCTGTGTCGATCGAGTTCCCGCACAGCGGGACCGTCCCTTGCTCGGGGGCGTGGGAGCGGACAAACTCCAGCGTGGCGGCCCCGGCATCGGCCAGGGAAACCGAGGAGGCGGCTATCGCGGCGAGGAGGCCACTCTTGGTGTGCATCGTGAGGACCGGTTCCTCGATCGCCGCGATGGCTTCGGGTGCCGTGGCGATCACCAGGTCCGGGCCCTCGGCCACCACAGCCAGCTCGTCGTCGGTGACCAGGGTGGCGATCTCGACGATCACGTGGCGGGCAGGGTCGAGCCCGGTCATCTCGAGGTCCATCCACACCATCACCGAGCCGATGGTAGGCGGGTCGCTGCGGGTCGCTGCGGGGGGCCACACTCAGCTAGCCTGGCGCCCGTGGGCGAGCGGCGCAGGCGGGAGCTGCTCGGCTACTGGCCGATGGTGCTCCTCAGCCTCGTGGTGATGGGAGTGACGGCGTTCACGGTTGCGTTCAACCTGGGAGGAGGCTGAGGTGGTGGATGTAGAGCTGGTCCATCTGGACCGTGGGCTCCCCCTGCCGGAGAGGGCCATGCCCGACGATGCCGGCTTGGACCTGCGTGCCACCGAGGACGTGGTGCTGCCTGCGGGCGGGGGACGCGCCGTGGTCGGCACCGGCGTCGCCTTGGCCCTCCCGCCGGGTTGGGCTGGGTTCGTCCTTCCCCGCAGCGGGCTGGCCATTCACCACGGCGTGACCTGCCTCAACGCCCCGGGCCTTATCGACTCGGGCTATCGCGACGAGATCAAGGTGATCCTTCACAACACAGATCCGCTGGCCGACTACCTCGTCCAGCGAGGGGACCGGGTGGCCCAGCTCGTTGTCCAGGGTGTGGACCATGTGAGGTGGCTGGTGGTCGACGAGCTCGCAGGCAGCGAGCGTGGCAAGGGTGGCCTAGGCCACAGCGGCCGATAGCCCGGACCTGGCGCCAGCCCGCTCACCGAGCCCACCCACCGAGCCCCGCCCACCGAGCCCACCTGCCTGCGATGCCCGAGCTGCCCGAGGTCGAAGCGTTGGCGAGGGACCTGCACTCCCGTCTGCGGGGTCAGGAGGTGAGCAGGGCGGAGCTGGCGTCGGTGGCTGCGCTAAAGACCTTCGCCCCGCCGCTGGAGGCGCTGGTGGGGCGGGAGGTGGCCGCCGTCGGGAGGAAGGGGAAGTTCCTGATCGTGGAGACTGTGGCCCCGGGTGCGGGAGCGACGCCCTTGTCTTTAGTGGTGCACCTCGCCCGAGCTGGTTGGGTGCGCTGGCGAGAGCAACTCGCCCCTGGGCGGCCCAAGCCGGGCCGGGGCCCCCTGGCCCTGAGGCTCGGGCTCGCAAGCGGGGGAGGCATGGAGGTGACCGAGGCGGGGACCGAGAAGGGCCTGGCCCTTTGGGTGGTGGCTGATCCTTCCGAGGTGCCTCCGTTGGCCCGGCTCGGCCCGGACCCGCTGGAGCCTGACTTCGACGTGGGAGCGCTCGCTGCCGCCCTCGATGGCCAAGACGGCCAGCTCAAAGGAGTCATCACGGATCAGTCGGTGCTCGCAGGGGTCGGCAACGCCTACTCGGACGAGGCGCTTCACGCAGCCGGGCTATCGCCGTTCAAGCCCGCGAGCCGGCTGTCCGCGGGAGAGCTACAGCGACTGCATGCTGGCCTTGTAGGTGTCCTGTCCGATGCCCTGGCGCGCTCGGACGGCCTGGCGGCCTCGCAGCTCAAGGGGGAGAAGCACTCAGGCATGGCGGTCCACGGCCGGGCAGGCCTGGCATGCCCGGTGTGTGGGGACACGGTCCGCCAGGTCAGCTTCGCCACCAAGTCCCTGCAATACTGCCCCACCTGCCAGACCGGCGGCAAGGTGCTCGCCGACAGGAGGATGTCCCGCCTGGTGAAGTGAGCCGGGCTTGCTAGGCTGGCAGCGTCACGCGGACGTGGCTCAGTGGTAGAGCACAACCTTGCCAAGGTTGGGGTCGCGGGTTCGAGTCCCGTCGTCCGCTCCAGCTTGAAGGGCATTTGCGCAGCTCAGCGGCCCTGCATGTTCGTCCGATAATTACGATTGCTTACCCTTGCAGACGCCTGTTTTCAGATGTTTTGTGGGATGGATGTGGGATGGATGTGGGATGGCAAACCGGTCCGGGTTGGCCGGGGGGCTTCGGCGGCGACGGTCGGGACCCGGAGCCGGTCGATCTGGAGCACCTTCTCGGGGTCGCTCCTCCCGTGGGGAGTGCGAGCGTTTCAGGATCGGGCGGCAACGCCGTCACAGAGGGCGCGGGTTCTCCGCCGAGCTGTCCCGCTCACTGATCGGCATCACCTCGGCCCGGGTGGCCAGTTCGGCGAGCGCGGAGGCGATGACCTCGTCACGGTCTTGGCTGGCGTGCTGGTAGCGCAGCGCCGCGGCGGGTGTGGCGTGGCCGCCCCCGCGCATCAGCTCGGCCAAGGTCGCTCCACTGGCGGCGGCCCAGGTCAGCCCCGAATGTCTGAGGTCGTGCAGATGTAGGTCAGGTCGATCGGCGGCGCGACGGGCTCGCTCCCAGTGGCGTTCCAGGGTCCTGGGGTTGACGGGCGTCGCGCCCTTGCCGGGGAACAGCCAGGCACTCGTCTCGGGCCCGGTGAAGCGCTCCAGGTGCTCCCTGAGGGCCGGAAGCATATTGGCAGGGATCGCGAGCGTCCGACTGCCCTTCTCGGACTTGGGCGGGCCTATGACCGCCTTCCCGCCGGGGGGAGGCACCCAGGCTCTCTCTACCCGGATAGTGGCGTGCAGCAGATCCACGTCGGCGCGCTGCAAGGCGAGCAGTTCGCCCCGCCGGAGCTGGCACCAGGTCGCCAGGAGCACGGCCAGCTGGTAGCGCTCCGGCATGGCTGCGACCGCTGCCGCTACTTCGGCCAGGCTCGCGGTGGGGCGCTCCGCTGAGGACACCTGACCGGCTCCTTTGACCTTGCAAGGGTTGACGGCGACGCACTGGTCAGCCACCGCCGTATTCAGGATGGCCCGCAAGACTCGGTACGAGTCGTCGGCGGTGACCGGGTGCGCTTCGAACAGCTCAAGGTACCAGGCCCTGATGGTCGACGGTGCCAAGCTGCCGACGTGGGCGGAACCGAGCCGCGGCAAGATGTGAAGCCGGAGCAGCTGGGTGTACTTGCCCCGCGTGGCGGGCCGCAGGTCGGTCCGCCCTGGCAGCCACTTGCCGGCGTATTCCTCCAGGCTGATGTGACCCGCCTTGGGGTCGACCCAGGTTCGCTCCAATTCGTCGCCGTCCTCAGGGACCAGTCGCACCAAGAAGTCGGGCCGGTACTCGTGCGTGCGCCCCGCATGCACGCAGGGGATGGCAAAGCCCAGGTGGTCGTTCTTCACGTAAGCGCCAACCTGGGGATGGGCTTCGAGCAGGCCGGCCATGCGCTCTTCCCAGGTGTTGCCCCTAGGGCCGTCCAGGACCACCCGGTTGACGTGTGACTTGGTGGCCTCGATCACCACCTTTCGCGTGGGGAAGCACACGTCGTCGGTCGAGCCCTGTGGGTCGAAGCGGCGCAGGATGGGCTGGAGGTGCTCGGGCCGGTTGCCCTTCTGGGCCACGATGGCGCCGAAGACCTTCTCCGCCGCCTTGTTTGCCCCCTCCGCCAGCAATAGCATCCCCACGCTGGCGCCGGGGTCGTAGGTGACGCAGCGCCCGAGCCAGTCCCGGGTGACCTCGACCAGGCGAGGGAACAGCCAGGGTCGCTCTGCCCCGTCGTGGGCCACGAAGTGGCGCTGCACCAGTACCCGGGCGACCTTATATGCCACTTGTTGGGCCCGGGCGTGGCGGAGACGCTCCAGGTCCTGCTCCGACGCCTCTCCCACCACACCTTCGGTCCTGGTCCACAGCGCCACCAGGTCGTGGTCGACCCGCAGGCTTGCGTCGCCGTCGAAGTCGACGAACAGCTCCTCGTCGGGCACCTCTACCCGATAGCCGTCGAGCTTGGGGAAGGCGATCCGCAGGTGCTCGCGCTCGGGGAGGGCTTCGACCATCACCGCCGGCGGGCGGGGCGGCGGGGCGGCGATGGCCCGGTCGCTCGGGATGAACGCGAAGGGCACCCCGTAGACCTCGGCGTACTCGGGCTCGAAGAGGCCCGCTTCATTGGTGGCATAGCTGCGCCGGCGCAGGCCGCGCCCGATGACCTGCTCGCACAGCAACTGGCTGCCGAAGCGGCGGATCCCCAGGATGTGGGTCACGGTGTTGGCATCCCAGCCCTCGGTCAACATGGCCACCGAAACCACGCAGCGCACCTGCTCGCCCAGCTTGCCCCGCTTGCCGACCGTGTTCATCACCTCCCGGAGCAGGTCCTCGTCGGTGAGCCGCTCCACATCGGCTCCGGGGTCGCGCCGGCGCAGCTCGGCTTTGAAGGTGTCGATCTCGCGGGCCGCGGCCTTCTTGAAGTCGCTCACCACCCAGGGGAAGATGTACCCCTCGTTGTAGCCCGACCCCGACAGGTAGAAAGGGGTGGCCGACAGGTCGTAGACCGCCTTGACCCCCACCCGGCGGCGCACGGCTTTCAGGCCGTTGAACCACACCCGGGCTCCCCGGTTCCGCTCGCGGGCCTCGGCGTCCGGCTCGTCGGCCTGCGCGTCTGCCTGATCCAGGGGGCGGTCCTGATAACAGTGATGCGCCTCGTCGTTGAGCACCGCCACCTCGCCCTTCCCACCCGAGCCCAGGTCGCGCAGCAGCCGGCTCACCATCTCCTCGGGGGTTTCCCGGAATGGGTCGACCGACTTGCCGGCAACCAGCAGCTTGCGGGTGTTGGCTGCGACGCCCTTCAGCTCTTTGGCGTCGCGCAGCAAGAAGGTGTGGTAGTTGGTGACCACGATCTGGGCCTGGGTGAGCGCCCCCCAGCACTCGGCGGGCACCAGGTCGCGCTCGCGGTAGTAGTTGCCGTCAGCCTCCGGGTGCAGCACCCGTAGGCGGTCCCGGATGGTGATGCCTGGCGTCACCACCAAGAAGCGCTTGGTGAAGCGGGCGTCGCTGGGACTGGTCACCTTGTTGAGGGTCTGCCAGGCGATGATCATGGCCATGACCACGGTCTTGCCGCTGCCGGTGGCCATCTTGATCCCGACCCGCGGAAGGCCCTCGTTGTGCAGGGCGTTGGCTTGGGCGAGGCGGGACCGCCAGTCCGGGTATCCGTGTCGGCCGGCCACCTCGGCGAGGAAGATCGCGGTCTCGGTCGCCTCTCGCTGACAGAACAGCACCGGGTCGTCGCGCTCTGGCGGCCCCGCCGCCCAGTACTGGAGCAGCTTGCGGGTGATCGGTGTCACCCACGGGTAGCTCCTTGCCCGCCATAGGTCCACCTGGTGGCGCACCGAGTTGACCAGGTCGTTGCGCTCCCGGCGCTCACCGGTGGCGTCGAGGTCCAGCGCACCCTGTCCGCCGTGTCCCTTCCGGGTGGGTGGGACCGGGATGAACGACTCGCTTGGCCGCCGCCCAGCGATCAGCTCCCCGGTGGGCCCGTTCGGCCCAAGCTCGAAGTGCTGCTCAGGCGGGGTCTTAAGGGGAGTTGATGATGGGTTGCCGATCCCGCCGGTTGTCATGCGTTCTCAGTGCTCGGGCACTCTCAACTCGGAACAGGCGCCCAGGGCCCGACGGTCTTGGACGCCCTAATCCCCTCGTAGATGCGCTGCTGCGTGACGAAGTATTTCATCCATAGCCGCCAGATCAAGTGCCATTGGTCTCCGCTCGGATCCGCAGGGATTACGGGCAATCCGGCCTTCTTGGCGTCCTCAAGTCCGAACACGGCACCGTGGCTTTGCGATGCGGCAATGAGTGGGCTCTTGAGCAGGTCGCACAACCGTTTGACCTCCGCAGGCTGGCGCCCGGATACGCTCCCCAAGGCCTCCTTAACCAGGTCCTCAGACCTGGCAAGCGCGGAACGAGCTTGCTGAACCTGTAAAGCGTTTATGCCAGCTAGGAGCGATGCATGAACCGGAAAGGGGTACTTCGCGAAAGCGCGTGGTGAGGTCCCGGTCTGGGAGCTGTCTGCGCTGAGGTAGCCAGCATCCACCACTGGGGCCACGGGGTCCGCTGAACTGGTCGTGATCAGACCGACCCAACCAGAC
>JBOGGU010000070.1:0-13073 GCA_050744085.1 Acidimicrobiales bacterium | reverse complement strand
GCCAGTCACTGGCCCTTCGACCAGTGGGGACGATTCTTGCCCGAGCACAACACGGCGGTCTCACTGCTTGATCGGCTGTTGCATCATGCCGTGGTCGTGGTCACCGACGGGGAGTCATACCGGATGCCAGGCTCGCCAGAAAGGAGGTGTCCCCACGCCCAAGAAGCCCTGATCGACCCTGAGGGGTGGGGAGTTTTAACTGGCCACCACTGGGGAGTTCAACCTGGCCGTTGACAGCTCGCCGGGGGTAGAACCCCGGCCTTCGTTGAGCGTGTGTCGAGGAGGCTGCAGCCGTTCTCGCGGGGGAGCTCAAGTTTCGCCGGGGGTAGAACCCCGGCCTTCGTTGAGCGTCGGAGGCCGAGCACCAGGCAAAGCGCACCGTCGGTGTCGGTTTCGCCGGGGGTAGAACCCCGGCCTTCGTTGAGCGCGGCGTTGGAGGAGCGAGATCATCGCGGCGGAGATGGTTTCGCCGGGGGTAGAACCCCGGCCTTCGTTGAGCGGGGCATCGCCGCCTGGCTGCTGCGCTGGCCTTGGGCCGTTTCGCCGGGGGTAGAACCCCGGCCTTCGTTGAGCGAGTACCGATGCGATGCGGTTATCGTTGGGCATCTGGTTATGACGACCTGAACTGGCCCCACCGTGATGGCCTGATCTGGCCCCACCCGGGACGTGTTGGAGGTTAGTCCGACAGGGCGTGGTAGCGAGTCGAGGGTCTCATCGAGACCGCCACCGAGGAGGGCAGTCAAGGCGTCAGGAGCGATGCGCCGATATGGCGCCAGCCGCACGGACCGGCGGTGCTTATGCCGGGGTGGGTCGTTATGCCGGGCTTGTCCGTGACGACCACCACCGCTCCTGGCTACACGGGGTGAGTCCGTCGCAGCACCCGGCATAACGGAGGCCACCAGGAGATCGCGATCGAGCGGCGGAGCGGCCCGCGGCAGCTACTTGTGTTGGCCCCTCAGTGGATTACAGGCCGTGAAGGAACTCAAGGAGCTCGTCGGAAGCGTGGTAACGGCCCCTGGCCAGCACGGTGGGAGCGGTGCGGGTCCAGGGCGCGCTGCTTGATGGCCAGATCTGCGTGGATGTACATGGAGGTTGACTTGATTCCGGCGTGACCGAGCCACAAAGCGATGGTGGCGGTGTCGACGCCCGCCTGAATAGTGGGGATCGCACACATAGGCCAAGAACAACGCGATGGCGCCCTCGTAAGAGCGGATGGTTGAATGAGCCCAGCCACCCTGGGCGACCCAGGCTTCCAGCTGGGTGGATCGCCACTCCCACGGCCAGGATCCACAAAAGTCCTGGAAGCGCCGAATGGTGAGCTCCCTGGAGCGGGTGACCGGAACGCTGAGCCGACGAGCCGCGTGCTGGCGACGCCAACCTTGGATCATCGCCTCGAACAGTGCCGGCTCTGGATGTAAGGGTGTCGCTGCTCCGACCAAGACCAACGCTGCTGAGCCTGCCGGTTTGACCATATCGTCCTCCAGCTCGGGTGCCATCAAGCGACTCATGGAGGCACTTGCTGCAACACTATCGGAATCCATATTGTTGCATCACTTCTGACCAAAGTGGTGGATACCCACCCTGATCAGGGATCCGTTGCAGTCTCAGCTAACCATCGAGGACGCCACAGGGCGCGAACTCCCAGCAGCACCATCGTCGCGAGGCATGCCGAATGATGCATCGACAGCAACATCGCTCATTAGTCCGAAGTTGCGTGGGCTGAGCTAGGTAGACCCGGCCTCACCAGCCAGAACGCTCCGGAGCTGCGGATTGTTCTGGCTACATGAGCCGCAGTGGCACCGGCTTGCCGAGCAGCTCGAAGGCCCGGTGCTGGGTCGGAGTAGGAGTTGCCAGCAGCTCGAAGGTGTTGGTAGATCGCGTCGTCACCGACATCGTGTTGCGGGTGAGGGTGCCCAGGTGGTCGAGTAGGTCTCTGAACCCACGGACGCCTGCGCCATCGGCGTTGGCCTTGGTGGCCGCCTTGGCAGCGGCTGCGTCCGAGCGCTTCGCCGGCGCGACGGGATTGGCGTGCTCAGGAGCTGACTCGTCGGTAAAGGTGAGCGGAGCAAGGGTCCTGCGCAGGTGCCAGACCAAGTAGGCGCCCAGCATGCAGATGAGCACATGGGCGCGCACCCGGTCCTCCAAGCGGTGATGTATCGGGCGAAGTGCGAGGTCGTCCACTTTGATGTGGCGAAAGTCCCGCTCCACATTGGCCAGCGCCTTGTACGCATTGACCAGCCCGACGTCATCGACCTCGTCGTGGCGAAGCGTCGAGCGCAGCACGTATATGCCGTCCAAGGCTGCCTCGGCGGCGATGGAGGCCTCACGACGGCAGATCACCAGGCTCGTGTCGGTGATGGTGATGTCGAAGTGCTTGGCCATCTTTGCCTTGTTGGCCACCTTGCCGACCCGCATCCCAATGCGGTCGGCACCGGCGAGGGTCCCTTTGTCGACTGAGGCGATGATCGGGGCGAAGGCCGCCTCGGTGGCGCCCAGCAGCTCGGTGCGCTTGCGGGCACGCTCAGCGGCCAACAGCGGGTTGCGACAGGCCACCAGTCGCTCACCGGGGTAGTCAGGGTGCACGAAGCTCGCCAAGTCGGCCTCGTCGAACAGGCTCAGCTGCAGCGGCCCGTCGGTGCGGGCCAGGGCCGCTATGGCCGGCGCACGCAGGCAGGTGAGCCAGCCAAGGTCACCCACGGTGGCAAGGGCCTTGATCCGAGCGGTGGTGATCATGCCCCGGTCTCCCACCATGGTGAGTGACTCGATGCCAAAGCGTGTTCGGATGCGGCTTACGATGGAGATGAAAGCGGTCGGATCCGCGGTGTTGCCGGGAAACACCTCGATGGCCACGGGGCGCCCAGCGGGGTCGGTGAGCAGGCCGTATTCGATCTGGGCCTTGCCCCCCTTGTGGTCTCGTGAGTAGCCCCGCGCAGCCAACGGACACTTGGTGCCCTCCACCCACGACGAGGACAAATCGAAATACGCCAGGCCCCCGGCGCCCGGGCCTGGGCCCAGATGAGCCCGGGCGAGTGTCGCTTCGATGTCGTCTTGGCGGGTGCGCAACCAATCCATTGCGCCATAGGCCTCATCGGTGGACACGTCGATGAGCCCGAGGTCCTCCGCCAGGGTCGTATCGGCCCACCACCTCGTCGTGGCCAGCTTGGTACGCGGGTGCACAACCCGGGCCAAGATCAATCCATAGGCAATGTCACGCTGCCTACAGGCCGGACCCAAGATCTCGGGGAAACCCAATGAAGCGGCCATGGTCGCCACCGCAGCCAGGTGTCCATGGGGGCGCGAAGCAGTGATTCGCAGCGTCTCACCGGCCACCACGAGCGCCTTGCCAGCCAGTGCCGCTCGCAGTGCGTCAAGGGCTGGCTCGGGCAGGGCGGAGACGTTGCCGAGGGTCTCATGGCGCACCGTCTTGCCGTCGCGCACGCTGCGGCGCAACAGGTGTGAGACCGATTCTCGCGCCTCACCACCCTTGGTTGTGTACTTGCGCACCACCTTGGCCACATGGATCGCACCGCTCTGCCTGGTCACAGCTACATACTACCACATCTCCAGCCATACACTGTACATTGTCTTGGCTACATCTGCAGAGCGCGTCAAGCAATCATCGCTGATGAGGGGCTAGATCGGCTGGCCTACGGCACGTAACTTCGGATTAGTAGGCTCATGGCGGCAGTATGGCGAAGCGTGTGCGGGGTGACTCGCTTGGCCCGCAGTGTCGGGCAGGCCTTGGCGGCGGCGGCGACATGCTTGGCGAGCAGGTCGGCCACCGCGTCGGTGCTGAGCCGGCCACCGACCCGGGAAGGAAAGAGCGCCGCTCCTGCTTGACCCGTCCGCTCGCCCATGCAAGTCCGCAAGACACGAGCGGTCGAGCCGGTGAGCGGCGTCGAGCGCTCCTTGCGCCCCTTGCCGACACAACGGACGGACGGGCCGCCGACCAAGCTGACATCAGCACAGGTGAGTCCGGTCAGCTCCGAGACCCGAAGACCAGTCTGGATGGCCACCGCCAGCAGCGCGCGGTCGCGTCGTCCTGCCCAGGTATCCAGGGGAGGGGCACCCAGTAGCGCGTCGATCTCGGTCCGGGTGAGGAAGGTGACCAGTCGGGTGTCGGTGCGCTTGCGGGGAATGGCGAGCACACGTTGGATGAGCGCGGCATGCTCGGGACAGCGCAGCCCGGCGTAGGTGTAGAAGCCATGGATGGCAGCCAGGCGCAGGTTCCGGGTGGTGATGCTGTTGTGGCGCTTGGTCTCCAGATGATCCAAGAACGCGACGATGAGGTCGTGGTCGAGGTCGGCGAGATCGAGCTGGGCGGGCTGTTTGTGGATTCGTTGCTGGGCAAATCCGAGCAGCAGGCAAAAGGCGTCGCGGTAGGCCTCGATGGTGCGAGGGCTGACTCGCCGAGCCGGAAGGAATTCACTGAAGTAGCGCTCGAGCACCGGGGCCAGAGCGCTCACTGGTTGTCCTCGAAGAAGGCTAGAACTACCCCCATAGACCGGACACCCTGAGCCAGCACCAGCTGGGGAAGGATGTGTCCCATGACACGCACGAACAAGACCTACTCACCAGAGTTCAAGGCAGACGCCGTGGCCCCAGACCTCCGGAAATGAGGGTTTGTCCGGAGATCAATTTTCAACCTCCCTCCAGTCGGTAGGTGATCTGTCGGCCGTCGCCGACGAGACGGGGTGGGGTGGCGTTGACCTCTTCCAACAAGAGCCCCAGCGCCCGGGCCAGGCGAGGGGGATGAGGACGATCGAGGGTGACGGTGATGGCGTTGGTGGCGAAGCTGATGAGCCCACCCAGGTGCAATAGGTGCCGGGCTGTCGCGCGGTACTCGTTGGGATCGTCCAGGTAGGTATCGAGGTGTCGGGCGAGGTCCAGCTCGGCGTTGTATGCGAGCAGGCGGCACACCATCTGCAGCGACCGCCGGGCCAGGTGGGGGCGAGCCCGTTTGGCATCTGGGTCGGCCTCGGTGGCGTCGATCTTGGCTGGAATGCCCCGAAGTGCTCCTTGCGCAGCGCCCAGCGCTGTCCGGGCGCCATCCACGGCTCTGTGCAGGCGCCCGGATGCGGAGTTGAACTGGGCCGCGCTCAGGGATCGGTCGGTGAGCTTGGCGGCCAGGGCTCGCTCGGCTGCGCACAGGGCGGCCTCGGCGCCTGCCAGGGTGGCCTTGGCAGCACCTCGGGCGGGATTGGGGACCTGGCGGGGATCGGGGACCACGTCCATGCCGTACTCGCACAGCCAGTGGATGCCCTGGTGGTCCTCGAGGTATTTGAAGGCGTTCTCGATGGACCAGCGCCGTCGTAGTGCCCGCACCAGGGATGCTGCGGTGCAGGCCCGATCCGAGGTGAGGATCTGGAAGACCATCTTGGTCCCCTCATACACGCTCAGCTGGCGGGCTTTGCCGTATTTGGCCAGCTCCACCACCTCATCGGCGACCTTGGAGGTGATCCGGGCCCCGCCCACCATGGTCCATGACCAGCGGGGCTGGGCGGCGGGGGTGGCGAGGGGGGCTCTGCGATAGGTGACCCAGTCCATACCGGCGTCATCGATGGCGGCGAACACTTTGGGATATGCCCCACCCCGATCGAAGCCAACCATGACGCCTGCGCCGTCAGTCACCTCGATGAGCTGGTCCAATATTGCCGGAAGGGTGACCGACAGCCCCGTTGGCTCGCTCGATGCAAAACAGATCGCCCGCCAGGAAGCGTCGGTGACGAAGGTGTCGTCTCGTCCGGGCTCGGCCCGGTGACGGCGGATGTTGTATCCCTTGCCCACAGGCGCAGCCCCGGTGTAGGCGACGAAGTGGTCGTCACAGAAGTACAGCTTGGGCGGGGACTCATCGGCGCCCAACATTGCCTTGGCGAAGGCTCGCTGGAGAGCCAGGGCATCGCTGGCATCGCCGAGGGCAGCGAGTCGCGGCCGCAGGGTTCGCAGCTCAGGGAAGCAGGCGAGCCCGAGCAGTGCTCCAGCGTCGGGACGGACCAGGTGCTTGGTCGCCTCAAGGCACGATGTGCCAAGGCTGAAGGCGAAGGTGGCACACATCATCAAGGCGCTGGGGTCATAGACGGCACCGGGCACGCTTGGAAGCCCTGCCAAGATGTCGCTGGTGCCCACACGATCAAAGAAGGAGTGCAGCAGCATCGCTCCGGCATATCGAGAGTGAATCTCGGCCTCCCCCAGGCGCAAGAGGCCGGGTCCGGGCGTGGTGGGCTGGTCCTGGGTGGGCTGGTCCTGGGTGGGCTGGTCCTGGGTGGGCTGGTCCTGGTACTGCTCGACACTACGGCCCGCCTGAGAGCATCGGGCCTCGTCGGGCAGGGCCTCGTCGGGCAGTACCGGCTGCGGTGGTCCTGGGCTTGGCGCGTCCTCAGTAAGGCCGGCATCAGTCTCGGCCAGACCCAGGCCGGCCTGCTCGGGTGTCTTGGCCTTGGCCAGGCACCGACTGATCGTGGCTGGTGATACGCCGAGGGCGGCGGCGATCTCGATGCCCTGGGCACCGCTGGCGGACATCTCATAGGCCCGCTGGCGGGCCTTCTCGTCGAGCTTGGACGGACGACCCTGGGCAGGGCACAGTGCCCCCGAGCCGCCCAGGGCCACCCGGGTACGGATCCGAGACAGATGCTCGGAACTCACCTCGAACAGCGCTGCTACCTCTTTGTTCTTCACCACTGGGGCGTCGCTCAGCGCGACCATCACCAGATTGCGCATACCCAGGTCATCGGCGTCGTAGTTGAACAGCACCACCGGGCCTCGTCCCACCATCACCCGGCTCCCGGCCCCCCGGCGCCACATCTCCCACGGTCCCGGCATGCCTGCCAGCATGCCCTGTCCAGCCCTGGCTTCGCTCATCCCCCATGGTACCACAGATTGATCTAGTTCTGCAACTACAACCCACCAACTTTGCGAGAAACATTTTGAGCTGGTTACGCAATTGGACCCTTTCCAGCGCCCCTGGTCAGAGCGTCAGGGCGATCTCATTTCCGGTGGTCTGGGCCCTCGTGGCCAGTTCTGGAAGACCGATCGCCCAGGTTGCACGCGACCTCGGCGTTAGCGACGCCAGTCTGGGCCACTGGATCAAACAGGCGCGCGGACAGACATCATTGACAACGGCCGCCCCGAACGACGAGGATGCCAAGATGGCTGAAGAGAACAAGCGCTTGCGAAAGCGCATCACCGAGCTCGAAGTGGAGCGCGAAATCCTGAAACGAGCTACGGCCTTCTGGGTAAAGGAGTCGAACGGGTGAGGGTCTACCGGTTTATCGACGAGCAGAAGGCCGACTTCGCGATCAAGACCCTGTGCAAGGTGTGCGAGGTGCCCCGCTCGTCGTATTACGACTGGGCAGAGCGCAACGCCACCGGGCCCGACGACGCTACCTGGGACGAGGCCGCCCTGGCGGATCAGATCTACGAGTGCTGGAAGGCCTCCAGGGGTGCCTACGGGGCACCCAGGATGACCACTGAGCTGTGGAGGGCCGGTGTCGTGGTCAACCACAAGCGCGTGGAGCGCCTGATGGTCCAGCTGGGCATACAGGGGACCCACGGGCGGCGCAAGGTCCGCACCACCAGGCCCGATCCCACCGCCACGCCGGCACCGGACCTGGTCCACCGACGCTTCAGCACCGCCAGCCTCGATGAGCTGTGGGTCGGCGACATCACCTACATCCCCACCGATGAAGGCTGGCTGTATTTGGCCACCGTGCTCGAAACCTGCTCGCGTCGCCTGCTGGGCTGGTCGATGTCGGATCACATGTACACCGACATCTGCACCGACGCCCTGAGCGCCGCCGCACTGACACGGGACACTACTCACTTTGAAGGCCTGATCTTCCATTCTGATCACGGCTGCCAGTACACCAGCAACGAATACAGGAAGCTCTGTCGTCTTCTTGGCATAACTCAGTCGATGGGCACCGTGGGTGACAGCTACGACAACGCGATGGCCGAGAGCTTCTTTGCATCATTCAAGCGAGAGCTGGTCCATGATGCGCATTTTACCACCAAACAAGAGGCCAGAGTGGCGATCTTCCACTGGATCATGTGGTACAATCGTAAGCGCCTCCACAGCTCCATCGGGTATCGCCCGCCAGAGGAGTTCGAGGGACTACAGCAGCGTCCAGAAGCAGCGTAGATCGGTGTCCGGTCCCGGGGGGGAACTCTAGGGGGTAGAACCCCGGCCTTCGTTGAGCGCCCTCGGCGGTTTCGCTCGTCTCAAGGCCTGGCCGGGTTTCGCCGGGGGTAGAACCCCGGCCTTCGTTGAGCGGACACCACCATGAGCCTGGTCGCTCTGGGGCGCTGACGGTCCGCCAATCCTGGCCGAGCCGCGGGCGAGGGTCCCTTCGTGGCCGCCGGCCGCCCCCGGCCGCAAGACGTGTCAGAAGGTACTGCGTTCGGTGGAGCGGGGAGCGGCACCGATGCTGCTACCGCAGCCCCTCCTTCGAGGGGCGCCGGTGGCCCACCAGCCGGGGCCGAGTCCGGGTTTGCCTTGCCCTGATCCTTGAGGCGAGCCAGAGCACCCAGTCCAGATCTGCCATAGGCGGGACCTCGAGGGCCAGGCGGAGTGCCTCGACGAGGTTCTGAGGATAGGAGCGGCTCCCGCGGTGGTAGCGCCGCGTCGAGGTGAACACCACGCCGCAGTGGTGCTCACCGGCGACGGCCCACGCGCGCACGATGCGGTCGAAGTCGCGTGCGTTCTCGGTCACGATCGCCCGCCCGTCGCGACAAGCCGCCCGGAGAAGGGCCTCGTCGGCCAGCGATGCCAGCACCGGATCGTCTCCTGCAGCGACCACGTCGTAGCCCTCGCTCCGAAGTCGCGATGCTACGACGCGAGAATGGTGGGTGTCGAGCAGGAGCCTCAACCGGCAAGCAAGCCCTGTTGGCGACGCCAGAGAGCCTCGGCCTCATCGGCCGCAGCGAGGTTCGCCTGGATGAGGCCATCAACCTCCTCGGTGAACTCGGCGTAATAGGCGAAGGCCGCGTCCAGTTGGTCGGGGCGCTGGCCGAACACGTCCGAGGCGCGTGCCATGCGCTCAGACGCTGCCACGTCACCGCCGACGAGGCCTGCGACCACTTCCCAGATGTCGGGACCACCTACCAGTGCCGCCCTTCTTCCGCCCGGCCCATCCCGGAAGCCCACCAAAGGGTGTCGACGCGAGCGGAGACCCTCGTCGATCAGCTCCTCAGCGATCATCGAGGTCGAGCGTCCCCGGGCACCTGCCTCCCTCTTGAGATGCTCGACCACATTCGGGTCACGGAACCGAACAGAGATAGGATGCGCCATGACTACCGCGTAGTTGCCCGGCTTTGGACAGGCCCTAAGCCACGTCCACGACCTTGGCGATTACTACGGTGGATGTTGGGATCTGTTCGCCCTGGGCGCGAAGCTCGTCGAGATGAAGGCCGTGGCCCCATTGCGGCCTCAAACACCGCCAGGCTCTCGACGCGCTCGGGCGGGCTCTCCACGGTCGAAAGGCAGTGGCCCCATTGCGGGCGCTTGCTGGACCGCCAGGGCCGCCTTCTGTAGCTCCCCACCTCAGGTGAGGAACAGGTCGAAGGCATCGCTGATGGCGTTGGCGAGAGCCGGCTCTTGGTCGTCGAAGAAGAGGCCGATCGTCGCGCCCAGGGCGCTCACTCGGACGGTGGTGATGTTGTCGCAGCTGACGACACTCTCTTGGTCCAACCCGTTGCGGGAACCGACGGGCACCTCGGTGCTCAGGCCGCGGACGGCGCTGGTGATTGGGGCGATCGTGACCCAGGTCAGCAGGTGGAGCTTGGATTGGCGGGTGAGGATCAGCGCTGGACGCCGCTTGTCCAGCTGGACGGACGCTATCGTCCGCATGGGCCAGTTTTAACCCAGGGGGGGATGGGGCAGGTCGGAGACGTGCAAGTCGGGATAGATGGGCTCGCCCCGCCTGGCGAGCTCGACGAGAATGGCTTCGTCGGCGCGGTATCGCTGCTCTCGTTGGAGACGGGCGATCCCGCGCCGGAGAGCTTCGGAGCGATTGGTGGCTCGCCCCTGCGCAACCTCGGCATCGAGCGCAGCCAACTCGCCCTCGTCGAGCCGGACGGCGATCTGGGTGGTGGGCACGCCGTGAGCTTAGCCGAGTCGTCAAGCAATTGGTATGCATATAGGGGGAGGTCAGTGGTTACGACGGGCTGGAGGCACCGGCCCACCGACGGCCCTCACCAGCTGGGCCAGCCGCCTGGAAGGGACCCGGTGGGGCTGCTCTGGAGGACCCCGCCGGGAGCGCCCACCGTGCCCAGGAACCGGGAGAAGTTGTATCCGAATGCCGAGGAGTTCCCGCCTGAGAACTGGCCGTAGTCGTTGGCCATGGAGGTGCCGCTTCCCGAAGCCTCGGCCCAGCCGGTCTCGATCCCGTCGGGGCCCTCGTACATAGTGCCGATCGGGGTGTTGGCGGTGACGGTCTGGCCCGGCTGCACCAAGGGGTAGATGTCCTCCGCCGCGTAGACGACCAGGCCCGCTGCCGGGCCGTCGCTCAGCTGGTAGCTGATGAAGGTCCCGCCCGGCCAGCCGGAGTTCGTCGTGCTCAGCACCGTGCCGTCGCCCACGGCATAGATCGGGCCGTACCCGCTGTAGTCGACGCCCTGGTCGATCCGTTCGGGTACCAGGTTGCTGATAGCGCGGAACGGGTCGGCATAGCTCCCCGGGGGCGCGTTGGCCGACACCTGGGGAGGTGGGACCACCCCGGACTGCTGGGCCTGCTGGGCGGCGAGCGCCTGCTCCTGGGCTTGCTGGGCTGCTTGGCGAGCTTTTGCGGCTGCAGCCAGGAGGGACTTGAGGTTTCCCTTCACCTGCCCAAGGAGGGCATTCTGGTGGGCCAACGCCACCTGTGCCACCTGTCCCTGATGGGAGAGCACATTCACCGTGTCCTGTGCTTGGGCCTGCTGGGAGCGCAGCGTTGCCTCGGCGCCTTGGGTCTTGCGCTCCTGGACCTTGTAGGTGTCGATCGCGTCTTGCAGGCTCGCCCCAGCTACCTTGGCGTACTCCTGCTGTATCAGGAGGGAGGTGACGTTACCCAGAGCGAGAGGCCCCCCGGATGCGCTCATGGTCGACCCGTTCACGAAGGCGTCCACGGCAAGGGAGCGCAGCTTGGAGGCTGCCGTGGATTGGGCGGCTTGGTCCTGTACTACTTTCGCCTGGGTGTCGAGGACCTTGGCGCGGATGGTCTCCTCCCGAGACACAGCCTGGTCGTAGGAGGCGACGATTCCCTGGATGGCGGCCCCCTGCCGGGCGACCTGCTGCTCCAGCTGGGCTGCCTTGGCGTGGTCGGAGCTGACGCTGGCGGATGCCATAGGAGGCAGAGTCGTGAGCATGACGACGATAACCGCCATGGCAGTCGCGAGCGAAGGAGTGGCGTGTGGAAGCCGGTGTGACGACCGACGCTTGCGATGACGCCCCCCCAGCCCAGCTCGGTGCTTTCCTTTACCTGCCATGATCAAAGCGTGAGCGTACTACCTGGTTGGAAAGTGCGCCTGTCGGCTCAGATGATCCAGCGGTGCTCGGTAAACCAGCTGGCCAGCCCGGCCACCTCGAGGTCGAGGTCGGTGTGCTGGAAGTTGAAGCCAGTGGCGGTCAGCGCGTCGAGGCTCAGGGCGTTGTTGGGGTTGGGACGGGTGAGGAACTGCAGCCGGCGGGCGCTCAGCAGAATCTCGGGGACCAGGCTGCCGGCGTCCACGAGCCCCTGCCAGGCCGCCTGGCGCTCGGCGCCTTCCAGCGGAGGGGTGCCATCCTCGACCATCAGCGGGGTCATGGCAAGCGCGCGCGCGATGGCGGCGCCGACCTCGTGACTGGTGGGGAACTCCGGGAGGCTCAAGTTGAACGCCCGGCCGAGCACCTCGTCTCCGCAGCGTAGGCCCAGGTGGACAAAGGCCCGAGCGGCGTCGGCAGCGTGCACAATGCGCAGGGAGACGGGCTCGGCTCCCAGCACCAGCTCGGTGGACCCAGCGGCTCGCTCCAGCGAGGCGTCGAGGATGGCGCTGGCCAACAGCTTGGTGTTGAAGGCCCCGAACACGGTGACCGGTCGCACGATCACTGCCCTGAGCCCCTTGCCGGTCGCGTCGAGCACTTCCTGCTCCCCTTCGAGCTTGGTCTTGCCGTAAGGACGGCTGGGTAGGAGCGGACCGTCCTCGCGCACGGGAAGCGGCAGCTGGGCCTGCTCCCCGTAGACCGAGGTCGAGCTCACGTGCACCAGCCGAGCCATCGGGGCGTGGCGGAGGATCGCCTGCGCCAGGTGCGCGGTGCCGGTCACGTTCACCAGGCGCATCTCGTCCTCTGTCGAGCGCGAGCTGGAGGCGCCGGCCAGGTGGATCACGTGCGTGACCCCTTCGAGCAGCTCGCCAGGCACCTCAGCGGTGAGGTCCGCGGGTAGGTAGCCCACAACCGGGTCCAGCCAGCTCGGGCGGGATCCTCGTGCAGTGGAGCGGACCTCCGCATTATCTCCGGCAAGGGCGGCCACGACATGGCGGGCCAGGAACCCGGTCGCTCCGGTCACCAGCACCCGGTCGCTCACGGGACTACCCGTCCGCCCGGCCGGTGGCCACGCCCGCCGCAGAGCCCGCCCTCTTCGCCTCCGCAGAGCCGGGCCACTCGCCCGCCGCGCCGCGGGCCGCAGAGCCGGGCCACCCGCCCGCCGCGCCGCGGGCCGCAGAGCCGGGCCACTCGCCCGCCTCGCCGCGGGCCGCAGAGCCGGCCCCCCTCCGAGCCTCGCCGCCAGCCGCAGGCCGGGCCGGGCCGCCTGCCCCGGCCGCTGCCAGGGTCGACGCCCTCAGCGGCAAGTGCGGGCTCAGGCCGAGCGGGTCCCAGACCACCGTGTCCAGCGGAGGGCCGCCGAAGCCGCTAACAACGAGCGCCGCACCGGGGAACTCCGCCCCCGCCGTGTCCGAGTTGGTGACCACCACGCAAGCCACCCCAGCCCCGACGGCCGCGGCGCAACCGGGGGGAGAGTCCTCCACCGCAACCACCTCGTCCGGCGCCAGCATCAGGCGGCCCAGCGCCTCCACGTAGCACGCGGGGTCCGGCTTGATGGCGCCAACGTCCGAGCCCGCCA
>JBOGGU010000069.1:0-4146 GCA_050744085.1 Acidimicrobiales bacterium | reverse complement strand
CCACGTGGTGGTCACCCACGAGGTCGTCGCCCACTCCACGAAGAAGATCAAGATCCCCAACGCCTGTCTCGGCGTCGCCGTGCGCTACGTCACGCCCTTCGAGATGCTCCGGGCCGAACGCGCTCGCTTCGTCATGGCCAGCTGAACCGTCCCACCTGTGTCGGCGGCGTCCGCCGCTCCGGCCTCTCCAACCGCCTCACACCAGCCGGGCCTTGTCGAGGACAGCGATGAACGTTGGTCGCCGCCGGTGCGTCTCCCGCAACGCTGCCACGCGCTCGGCGAACTCCTCTCGGTGGTCCGCGGCCCGCGCCGCCTGAGTCGCCTTCTTGAGGATCGCCACGGCACGCACGTACGCCGCCTTTCCGGTCGTCTCCAGCTGGAGGTCGGCCAGGCGCAGGTAGGCGTCGAGAGCGTCGCCCGGCGCAGACGCTTCCCGGGCCTCGGCCAAGCGCATCCACCGCTGTGGCCCCGGATCCCACTCCGGATGCGCTCGGGGGACCTGCCAGGCAACCTCCGGCTCGCCGTCGGCGAGCAGCACGTCGACCAAGCCGCCGAGGTCGTGTTCGGTCAACACCGCCCGCGCCGCCGGGCGCTCTGTTAGCCACACCCCGCAGGCCTCGGAACAAGCGCGAAGGAGGCCGTAGGTCGACGAGGACGGCATCCGCTGGTGCTGCTCCCGACGCAGCCGAAGCACCTCCTGGTCCTCTCCCCGTCGGTCGTGGACCCCAGCGGCCAGGTCATAGAGCTGGGCGACCTGCCAGCCACTGCACCCGGCGATCCCGCGGGTGGCCCAGGACAGCACATCATCGTCGCGGCCCAGCTCCAACATGGCCTCGGCCACCCTGATGAACTGGTACGGCCGGCTCAGGTCCCCGCCGAGCAGCTTGACGAGGGCCTCGGTGTCGCCGTCGAGGACGGCAAGGCGCTCCTGGGCGTAAGTAGCGGCGAACGAGTCGCCAGCACCTGCTTCGATACGCTGGTTCACCTCGCGGCGGTAGGCCGCCAACCCCAGCTCGCCCAAGGCGTCTGCGTAGCGGACCGGGTCCACCTCGAAGAAGTCCTGGTCGTCGAAGCGGAACCGGACCATCCAGCGGGCCAGCTTGATCGGATCCGCGCTTCCGGCGTCGCACGCCCGGGCGTGCAGGTCGAGCAGCTCCCGAGCCAGGTCGCCGATCTTCCCGTCGGAGTCGTCCGCCTTGAGGATCACCTTCACGACGTGCCCGATAGCCCGCTCGATGAGCGCGACTAGGTCGGCACTGGGCGTGGAGCCGACCGCCTCACCGATCGCCTCCACGATGGGTCCCGCCTGCATCGCCCAGCCGCCACTCTCCCGGTAACCGAGGTAGCGTCTGGTGCGCAGTCCTCGGTCGATCTCCGCACGGAGCTGGGAGAGATCCCCCGAGCCACGGGTCGCCGCCAGACGGACGGCCCGAGCGACGTCCTCGTGGCGATCGGCGGCTCTGCCGACGATCTCTCGCAGATCCTCAGGGTCGACCTTCTCGATCAGCATGTCGAGGTCGTCAGGCTCGGAGCGCGGAGCGCGTGGGCTCATAGCGAAGGCTCGCAGCTCATCGATCCCCGAAGGTAGCCGCCGCTGCCCTGCGGCCACAGCTGCCGACGATCAGGCCAGGCGGAGCCACCGGCTCAGCCGTACGATGCGTCGGAGGACTGCCCCAACTCCTGCCGGGGGCGGCACGCAGATGGGAAACGGTGGCCCGTGGGCTCGGGCACCGTTTTCCGTTGGTCACCCGCTCGGCAAGAAGCGGGATGACGTTGGTGTCGAGATGATCGATGGTGTCGTCGGCGATGGTGGCCCGCGCGAGAGCGTGGTGGTCGGGCTTGTGGTAGCGGACCTCGAGCCGGAAGCTCTCGAAGAGCATCCGCAAGATGTGGTGGGGGGCGTCAAGGAGGTCGATGTCGAGCGCGGGAAGCTGGTGGGGCGAAGCGCTACCCCCTGCCCATGTAGGCACCGACGGACGGTGCTCGCCGCGACCTCCAGCACAGCCGCGATCTCGACCCAGCGAGTGGCCGTTGGGGCGTGTCCCACCAGTGAACAGCGTGTGTCGGGGCCCCCAGGAGCAATCGTGCCGGCCAGAGGCACAGTATGGCATGAGAGGTGCCCTCAGGGCGATGGGATCGGGCTATCGGGCCGTTGGCGGAGGTAGCTGCCATGGTCAGGGCCCGGCGCCTCGCCCACTGCGGCCCGCGCAGCGCCGGCGGACAGTGCGACAAAGGTGGCCCTGGCCTCGGCGCAACGCTCTGCCTCTCCGCCCGATTCCGGCGAAGCGGCCCGGAATACCTCGGCGCTCAACGCAAGCGTGCCATCTTCGCCCCGCTCCTCCAGCCGTGCCACCACCGTGTGTGGTTGGTCCACGAGCACCGGGCGCATGAAGGTCGCCGTGGTCTCCCTGGTCAGCGCCCACGTATGGGCGATGGCGATCGCAGCCCAGGCCATCGCCTCGTCCATGACGGCCAGCACCACTCCTCCGTGCACGTAGCTGGGCGCCCCTGAGAAAGCGTCTCCGAGACAGAGCCGGGCGGTCACCACCTCCGCCTCGTCGTCGTGCACGAAGCTGATCCGCAGTCCGGCAGGGTTCGAGGCCTCGCAGACGAAGCAGTTGGAGGCGAATCCCCACCGAGAGTTGTCCAGCCTGTGCAAGGTCACGGGCCGAGACGTTATAGCGCGCACGGTACGCTGGGGTCGACGGACCGCCTGCGGCGAGGGGATTCACCCTCCGGACGGTGCCGAGTGCTTGACTAACGGGGGACATGCCCACACTTCACGTCGTCGTTGACGGCTCGAACATCGCAACAGAGGGACGATCCCTCCCGAGCTTGGCCCAGTTGGACGAGGCGGTTCAAGCCTTCCAGCAGGACTATTCAGACTCCCAGATCACCGTCGTGGTGGACGCCACCTTCGGTCATCGCATCGACGAGTCCGAGCGGGAAATGCTGGAGGAGGCAGAGGCCCACGGCGAGGTCGTGTCCCCGCCAGCGGGGGCAATCGGGAGGGGGGATGCCTTCTTGCTGCTCATCGCCGAGCGCACGGGGGCCACCGTATTCTCCAACGACTCCTTCCAGGAGTTTCACGGTGAGCACGAGTGGCTCTTCGACAAGGGCAGGTTGATCGGGGGCAAGCCTGTGCCCGGCGTGGGCTGGATCTTCACCCCCAGAACTCCGGTGCGTGGCCCCAAGAGTCGTGAGGCGGTCAAGGACGCCAGGCGCAACCGGGTTCGCATCGGCTCGCCCGAGGCATCCCGTCCCATGCCGGTGCCCAAGGCGCCGCCGCCGGGGTGGGCGCCGCCAGGGGAGGGCCTTGACGGCACCGCGGACGGTAAGATGGACGGCAAGGTCGCCAAAGCGCGGCCCGTTGCGTCTGGCCTGGCCAAGACACGGGTAGACCCCAAGGTCCGCAAGGCCATCGAGGCTGCGACGAAGGAGGCCGAGACCCCCGACTCGACATCCGCCCAGCGCCGCCGGCGCCGCAGGGGAGCAGGGCCGCCACCTCAGGCGGTGAACGAGCCGCTCGCCTTCATAACATTCATCGCCGAGCACCATTTGGGCAGCGAGGTGGAGGGCGAGGTGGAGGGCTTCACCTCGCACGGCGCCTTCGTGGCGGTCGATGGCGCAACTGGGTACGTGCCGCTCTCCGGGCTGGGTGACCCGCCGCCCACCAAGGCCCGGTCGGTGCTCTCCAAGGGCGAGCGGCGCATGTTCGTCCTACAGGCATTGGACGCGCAGCGCAGGGGCTTGGAGCTGGCGCTCCCGGAGTTTGCCAGCGTCACCGGTAGCCCGAGCGAGGAGACGGTGGAAGCGGAGATCTCCCGGGAGGTCGTGACCCCCGAGCCAGCCAAAAGGACGCGAAATAGAGCTGGTTCCGCCAAAGCCTCCGTGCCCACTCCCGACCTACCCGCCCCCGCCGGAGACCCCCAGGCACCGGAGCCAGGCGCGGCGCCCGCCGCGCCCAAGCCTGCTCGCCGCACCCGCCGCCCCGCTGCCTCAGCCGCCGCCGACGAGCCTGCTGCGTCAGCCCCCGCCGAGCCCGAGCTCCCGGCGCCCGCCGAGCCCCCGGCGTCGACCGAGCCGTCCGCCGCGCCAAAGCCCGTCCGCCGCCGCACCCGCCCCCCCGCTGCGTCGGCCCCCGCC
>JBOGGU010000068.1:0-26742 GCA_050744085.1 Acidimicrobiales bacterium | reverse complement strand
GCCCTTGCCCGAGGCCAGGGTGCGCGAGGCCAGATCCTCGGCCATGGCCCATCCGAAGGTCACCAGCCGGTCGCACCGCATGATGGCCAGGCCCTTGAACCGCTGGGCCACACCGTCGGCGGGGTCCTTGACCTTCGGACCGCCCAGGTCCAGAGCGCCGGCCGTGCCCCCGTCGCCCTTGAGCACGAAGCTGCGGTCGTCGATCCGCCCCTCGGCCCCGAAGCGCTTGGCCAGGCGGCGCCCCCAGGCCCGCTCCTCCCCCGTCGCCTTGTGCTCGGGACGCGGCACCACGTCGATCAGGCCGACGAAGGCCTGATAGGCCTCGGCCACCCCCAGTCGGGTCCCGACTAGGACATCCTCGTCGGGGAAGGCCAACAGGGCCCGGCGGTACTGATCGCTCATGAGCAGGCGCAGCGCCTGCTCGGCCTTGACCGTCCGGTCGACCGTCGACAGGCCGATGAGCAGCGACGGGGTACCGCCGATGCGCTCCAGGGTGGAGAACGAGTACCCCCGCAGCTTCTGGCCCTCGCGGACCAGGGTGATCAGAACCCATTCCTCGCACTGCTTGGACAGGAATCCGATGTCGAACCCCGGTTCGCGATCGACGCACAGGTCGGCCATCTCGCCCAGCTCGGCATCGCTCAGTGACGTGCAGTCCTTGGTTCCGACCTCAAACGGCATATCCAGCTCCGTGCTCGTCTCGCGTGCCCGGCGGCGTGCGCACCGCGACAGACGACGGATTTGCCTGTCTGCGAGCCCCGGGGTGTCCCTACAGAATACGGGATGCGCAGCGGGGTAGCCCAACCGGCTCCCGACCACGCCCTCCCGTCCCCGGCCGCCCCGGCCGCCGACGGGACGGGATCCCTGGTGGCGGGGGTCGTGGCCCGGTTCAGCAGATGGCGTTGGGCCCGAGCAGGACCCGGAGTTCGGCGGCCAGTCCCCGCCGGCTGTTCACGTTGAATTCCCCCGACAAGCGCAGGACGGTCTCGCCCACGTGGAGAAAGACCGGCTCGTCACCGGGGTTCTCCTTCAGGCAGCGTTTGAGCTGCTCCACCTTGTCGCCGGTGAAGATCCCGACCGGAACCCGCACGTGGAGCTCGGCCGCCCCGTCCACGGCCAGTTCGGGCCGGGTCACCTCCATGCAGACGAGCTTGATCTGATCGTCGCGGGTGTCG
This sequence comes from Acidimicrobiales bacterium, assembly GCA_050744085.1. GTDB lineage: Bacteria > Actinomycetota > Acidimicrobiia > Acidimicrobiales > JAJPHD01 > JAVKSL01. The sequence continues at coordinate 25,567 of JBOGGU010000068.1, read as the reverse complement.
ATGCGGCCCCGCAGGACGACCACGGCGTCGTCGGCCAGCAGCGCCCCCAGGTCGGCCATGACCCGGGGGAACACGAAGACCTCGATCGACGCCCTCAGGTCCTCGAGGGTGAACGTGGCCATCAGCTCGCCCCGCCTGGTGTAGCGGCGCACCAGGGCCGTCACCACCCCCCCCACGGTCCGCACCTGCCCCTCCCGGCCCTGGCCGCCGTCGAGGGTCATGTCCTCTTCCTTCAGATCGGCGATCGAGCACTCGACCAGCCGGGCCAGGGCCGCCTCGACGCCCCGCAGCGGGTGGTCGCTCACGTACAGCCCGAGCATCTCCTTCTCGAAGGCCAGGCGTTGCGTCTTGGCGAAGTCGCTGTCGGGCACCGCTATGCGGACGTCGGCGAAGCCGGCGGGCCCGCCGGGGACGCTGTCCCCGTCCGCCGAGAAGCCCTCGACCGAGGAGAACAAGGTGGAGATCCCGGCCTGCTCCTCCCGACGCCGCTCCAGGGTGCGGTCGACGATGTCTTCGAAGACCAGGCACAAGCCCTGGCGCGGGTGCCCGAGCGAGTCGAAGGCTCCCGCCTTGATGAGCGACTCGACCGTCCTCTTGTTGAGCACCGTCGGATCCACCCGCCGGGCGAAGTCGTAGAAGTCGACGAACCGCCCGTTCTCGTCGCGCTCGGCCACGATCCGCTCCACGAGGCCCTCGCCCACGTTGCGCACGGCGGCCAGGCCGAAGACGATGCGCCGGGCCCCGTCGTCGCCGGAAAGCGGGGTGAATTCGCCGGCCGAGGTGTTCACATCGGGGACGAGCACCTCGATGCCGAGCGACCGGCACTCGCCCAGATAGACGGCGGTCCTGTCCTTGTCGTCCTTGACCGAGGTCAACAGCGCAGCCAGGTACTCCACCGGGTGATGGGCCTTCAGCCAGGCCGTCTGGTACGCCACCAACCCGTAGCCGTAGGAGTGGGACTTGTTGAAGGCGTAATCGGCGAAGGGCTCGATGATGTCGAACAGCTGCGTTCCCAGTTGCTGGCCGTAGCCCTCGGTGACGCAGCCGGCCACGAACTTCTCCCGCTCGGCCTGGATCAGGGCCCTGATCTTCTTGCCGCAGGCCTTGCGCAGGTTGTCGGCCTCGGCCAGCGTGTAGCCGGCGAACTTCTGGGCCACCCGCATGACCGACTCCTGATAGATCATGAGCCCGTAGGTGTCGGCCAGGATCGGTTCCAGGTCGGGATGCAGGTACGTCACCGGCTTCCGACCGTTCTTGCGGTCGGCGTAGTCCTTGTGCATGTTGGCCGCCATGGGACCGGGCCGGTACAGGGCCACCAGGGCGGCCACGTCGTCGAAGGACGTGGGGGCGAGCGAGCGCAGGAGCGAGCGCATGGGTCCGCCCTCGAGCTGGAACACGCCGATCGAATCACCCCGGCACAGCGCGGCCAGGGTGTCGGCGTCGGCCAGGTCGACGGCGTCGACGTCGGGGCGCGCCCCCTCGGTGCGGGCCACCAGGTCGAGAGCCCGCTCGATGACCGACAGGTTGCGCAGGCCCAGGAAGTCCATCTTGAGCAGGCCGAGCTCCTCCACCCCGTGCATCTCGTACTGGGTGACGACCGGCGCGTCCTCGGGGTTGCCGCCGGCGTCCGGCTTGCGCTGGACCGGCAGGTACTCGGTGAGCGGGTCCTTCGTGATGACCACGGCGGCGGCGTGGATGCCGTCCTGGCGACGCAGGCCCTCCAGCCCCTTGGCCACGTCGATGACGCGCTGGGCGTCCGGGTCCCCGCCGTACATCTCGCGCAGCTCGGCGGCGGCGGCGTAGCCGTCCTCGTGGCCCTCCTGCTTCTCCAGGCACGCCCGCAGCGGCGTGTCCCGGCCCATCACCAGCGGCGGCATGGCCTTGGCGATGCGGTCGCCCACCGCGTAGGGCAGCCCCAGCACCCGGGCGGCGTCGCGCACGGCGGCCCGGGCCTTGATGGTGGAGAAGGTGACGATCTGGGCCACCCGGTCGCTGCCGTAGCGCTCGGCGGCGTAGCGGATCATCTCGCCGCGGAACCGCTCGTCGAAGTCCATGTCGATGTCGGGCATCTGCTTGCGCCCGGGGTTCAGGAATCGCTCGAACAGCAGGTCCCAGCGGATCGGGTCGAGGTCCACTATCCGCAGGCAGTAGGCCACACAGCACCCCGCCGCGGACCCTCTCCCCGGACCGACCCGGATGCCCTGCTCGTGGGCATAGCGCACCAGGTCCCAGACCACGAGGAAGTAAGCGGCGAAGCCCATGTCCAAGATGACCGACAGCTCGTAGTCCAAGCGCTCGGTGACCCTCTGGGGCAACGGGTCCCCGTAGCGCTGGGCTGCCCCTTCGTAGGTGAGGTGGCGCAGGTAGGCCGACGCCCCCTCCTCGTAGGTGGCACCCCGAAAGCGCTCCGGGAGCGGGAACTCCGGCAGGCGCGGCTGGCCGAGCTCGATCTCCACCCGGGCTCGCTCGGCTATCCACAGCGAGTTGTCGCAGGCTCCGGTTGCCCCGTCGAACAGAGTCCTCATCTCGGCGGAGGACTTTAGGTAGTGCTCCTCCCCCTCGAAGTGGAAGCGGTTGGCGTCGTCCATGGTGGAGCCGGTCTGGACGCAGAGCAGGGCATCGTGGGCCGCTGCGTCGGAGCGCTGCGTGTAGTGGCTGTCGTTGGTTGCGAGCAGCGGCGCCCCGAGGTGCTTGGCAATGTCGAGCAGCTGCGGGTTGGTGCGGTGCTGAGCCTCCAGGCCATGGTCCTGCAGCTCGACGAAGAGGCTCTCTGGCCCGAAAATGTCCTGGAGCCGCTGGGCTGCCTTGGTCGCGCCCGCCACGTCGTCACGCATCAGCGCCTGGCCCACCACTCCCCCCAAACAGCCTGTGGTGGCGATGATCCCTTGGTGGTAGCGGTCCAGCAGCTCCCAGTCCAGGCGGGGCTTGTAGTAGTAGCCCTCCAGGTAGGCAGCGCTGGAAAGCTTCATGAGGTTGCGGTAGCCGGCGTTGGTCTCGGCGAGCAGGGTCAGGTGGTAGTAGAGCTTCTCCCCTCCCTCCACATCGCCACCGGTGTCGTCGACCTTCCCTCGCCGCATCGGGCGCTCCAGGCGGCTCTCCGCGGCCATGTACGCCTCCATGCCGATGACCGGGGTGATGCCTGCGTCCCGGCAGGCACGGTAGAAGTCCAGCACCCCGTACATGTTGCCGTGGTCGGTGATCCCCAGCGCGGGCTGGCCGTCGGCGGCTGCTGCGGCGACCGCATCGGTGATGCGGGCTGCCCCGTCCAGCATGGAGAACTCGGTGTGGGTGTGAAGGTGGCAGAACGAGTCCCTCTCTGCTGGCACGGCTCCCCTGGCTCCTTTCTCCACAACCCTGTACACAGGCTGTGGATAATCACACTTTGGTGATTATCACCTTAGCCCGCAGCGGGCTCGCGTGCCCGGTCGCCAGTTTGCGAGAGCCGTCAGGGAAGTACCTGGTCCCGTGATGCTTCGCTGGCGCGTTCGTACCAGCCGCCCCGGGCCTGCTCGTGATCCGGCGGGACGTCGAAGTTGCGCTCCCACGGCTTGATGTCGAGCACCGGGGTGCCATTGCAGAGATCCACGCCGCTGAAGCGCACCATGTTCCCCTCGACGCCGAGGATCCTGACCAGGCTCAGGCCCACCGGGTTCGGCCGGTGCGGGAAGCGGGTGGCGAAGACCCCGACTCGCTCGCCGCGATCGCGCAGGAGGAACGGAACCACTCGCAGCTCCCCGCCCGGGGCCTGCGGGGCCCGGTCCAGCCAGCTCAACACCCACGCGTAGTCGAAGCCGGCCAGGCCATCCAGGCCCTCGGCGAAGTGGGGGAAGACGACCAGGCAGGCCTCCTCCGTCGGGTTGCGCCTCGACTGGATGGGAGTATCCGAAGGCAGGTCCCGGGCACTCCTCACGTAGCCGATCGGCGCCAGCTCGGGGACCGAGGCGCCCAGCCTGGCCTGCTCGGCATCGTCAAGGTCGGGTAGGTCGATCATTGGTGGTCGGATCGTATCGTGTACCATGACCGAGGTGGGGCGGGCCGTCGGCATCCCGGCTTAGGGCCTAGGCCGATGAGGTGGGTGGGCTTCGGCGGGGGCATCGTGATGCTGGCCGTCATGGCCACGAGCGTCCTGCGGGTCCTGCTGGTACCTCGGGCGACACGCAGCCGTCTGGCTCTACTGATCCTGACCCTGGTCAGGTGGGCATTTCGTACGGTGGCCAGGGGGCCTGACCAGTACCGGAGCAAGGATCGGCTCCTTGGGGCGTGTGAGCCCGTCGGCCTGTTGGTGCTGCTGGCCACCTGGGTGGGGATGGCACTGGTTGGATATGCCCTGATCCTCTGGCCGTTCGAGCTGGCCCTCTCGGGCCTGGGATCGGGGTTTCGGGAAGCGGGCTCGTCTATGTTCACCCTCGGCTTCGTGGTCCCCCACCACTCGGCCTCCCTGGCGGTGGATCTGCTCGCCGCCGCCACCGGCCTGGTGATCGTGGCCCTCCAGATCGGCTACCTGCCCACCCTCTACGGTGCGTTCAACCGCCGTGAGGTACAAGTCACCATGCTCGCCAGCCGCGCCGGCGTCCCTGCATGGGGCCCCGAGCTGCTGGCCCGCCACCAGCTCGTGGGGATCATGGACGACCTCCACACCCTCTACCACACCTGGGAGGAGTGGGCCGCAGACGTGGCCGAGAGCCACACCACCTATCCCTCCCTGCTGTGGTTCCGCTCCCCGCGCCCGCTGTTCTCCTGGGTCGTCGGCCTCCTCGCGGTGCTCGACTCTGCTGCTCTTTACCAGGCGCTCTCCCCGAGCGCAGCCCCCTCTCAATCCCGGCTCTGCCTCCGCATGGGTTTCGTGGCCCTCCGGGAGATCGCCGGGGTCGAGGGGATCTCCTACGACCCCGACCCCGACCCCGACAGCCCACTCCAGCTCACCTACGAGGACTACAGCGCCGGAGTGGCGCGCCTGGTCGCTGCGGGGTTCCCGATGGAACGCAGTGCCAAGGAGGCCTGGCCCCACTTTCGCGGATGGCGCAACAACTACGAGTCGATCGCGTACGCCCTGGCGGACCGCTTGATGGCCCCACCCGCGCCCTGGAGCGGGCCACGGCGACGACTTCCGGTATCCGAGGTGCCCCCCATCCGCCCGCGCGACCGCAAGCCAACCGTGAGCTGAGCCAGAGGCCCGAACACGGCGGTGACATCAAGGCATCAGAGCGGTTATGCTTTGATGTGTGCGAACCACCCTGACTTTGGAAGATGACGTAACGGCCCTGCTACAGCGTGTCCGGCGTCACCGACAGAGCACGTTCAAGCAACTCGTAAACGAGGCCCTTCGCCAAGGTCTCGCCGGGATGGAAGTCCAGGCGAGCCCGGTCGCCTTCTCAACCCGCAGCGTCTCGGTCGGACGGTCCATGGTTGGCCCCCTCGACAGTATCGCAGACGTGATCGCACTTGCCGAGGGCGAGGCCATCCCTTGATCCTGGTAGACGCCAATCTGCTCATATATGCCCACGCTGAGGATCTTCCGCAGCACGACCAAGCGCGAAGCTGGCTCGATTCTCACCTGAGTGGACGGGCCGCCGTTGGCCTTCCGTGGGCTAGCCTCCTGGCCTTCTTGCGGATCATCAGCAACCCACGGGCCCTACAGTACCCTGAGCCGATCGCACAGGCCTGGGTTCAGGTCCAGGAGTGGCTCGACGCTCCCCCGGCATGGATCCCGCAGCCCACCGAACGCCACCGGGACACTCTGGCCACCTTGATCAACTCAGCGACACACGCCAACCTCGTACCCGATGCCCACCTGGCAGCCCTGGCCATCGAGCACGGGTTGGTCTTGGCGTCTAGCGATGGGGACTTTGCTCAGTTTCAGGCGATGGGCCTGCGCTGGGAGAACCCGCTCGCTTGACCGGCCGACCAGTAGTCTGTAGGAGCCGGGCCGTTAGCTCATCGGGTAGAGCAGGGGACTTTTAATCCCAAGGTGCGGGGTTCGAGACCCCGGCGGCCCACGGCATTTGTGCTGCTGAAGTTGGAACGCAACATCGTGGACCCAGTGCCCTCGGAAATACCGACCCCGTATCAATCGGCCTTCGCCAGGTCCCCAAGCTCCTCGGGCGGGGGATCGACTGGCGCCCGCAGGGTGCCGAGTACCAGGGCGGGCAGGCCGGCGCGGACGGTGAGCGATTGGACCAGCTCGCGCAAGTAGGGGAAGGCTGAGAACGCTACGCTCACCTGGCCGAAGGCCTGAAGCTGCTCGTCGGAGACCCCCCGTAGTCCGGGTATCCGGTACTGGAGGACAAACTGACCGCGAACGCTGGGCGCACAGGGGCGAAGCCCTCCAACCGCAAAGTCAACGGCATACTCGACGACTTCTCCCTGATCGTCACGGTCGTGGCGCGTGGTCCACGAGGTGCTGATCTCGACCTGCACTCCGGGTGCAAGGGGAACGATGGTAGCGGTAACGGTTCGCAGCGCCACGCTGAGAAGCTCTGCGCGGGCCCCAACGGCCGCTGCGAGGGTCGTGATGGGGTTCATCGGCGCAAAGGATCAGGCCGTAGCTGGCTCACCGGAGGTGGGTACCGAAGGAAGGTTGACCTTGAAGGTGGCACCCGGTTGGCAGGGAACGGACAGGACCTGCTTCGCCGTCGGAGCGCCCGTCAAACTGCGTCGTAGCGCCAAGCAGGCGTCCAAGACCGCGGCCACCTCGGAAGGCACACCGCGCTCGCCGAGATCCTGGTTGAGTGTCTCTCGGAACCAATCGAGGACAACAGCCCACCCCCACACCCGGATGGCGTTACCGACGGTGCCCACAGGAGCCGGAAAGCGCCCGGGCCCACGCGCCCCCTCCGCCAGCAGGCGAATCGACTCGCGGGAGCGTCGCGTCCGCTCAGCGATGTCTGAGATAGACACCAGGTCCTGGTCGATGCGCACAGCGACTGCGCTCGGCACCGCCTCCACCATGGCTTGCGCGAGTGCCAGTGCTGCCTGTTCGGGATCGTGGGCTTGGATAGTGGCGCTCACCGTCACGTGGCCACCCACCGAGGCGGGAACGGCCTCCGGCAGACGGGTGAGGATCGCTTCGACGGTGGCATCGACCTCCAACTCAATGCCCTCGAAGAGGATAGATACGGTGTACGCAGTGCTCATGTGCCTCCCGGGCGGAGTTTGTGGGGTGTTGGCAACTAGCAACACTCTACACGCCTTCCGGGCTTCGTCAGCCCGGGGCGTAGCCGTGAGGACACTTCCTGGCCTGGCGCCTCACCGTCCGGGCCTGGTTCACACAGTCCCGTGGTGTCCCATACACCACGATGATGCAACGATCCCCAGTATCAGTCCCGGGACACTCCGCCCGGCCCCAGTGGCCCGAGGGGTACACAATTGTCCAACCGATCGAGTCGAGCTCCGCCAGGACTCGCTGGGTCTCCTTGCATCGGTGGCGTGGCCAGCGAGAAGTCGGCATCGACTCGCCAGGATATCTCACACGCTTGTGTTTCTAGCCCTGGGAGTCGCCGTCCTACCGTAAGTGGCCCAACATCCTGCCCAACAAATTGGTCCCAGTCCGTTTCGCGATGGATCACCCTGTCCCGCCGGACAAGCTCACAACTCTTCTGAGCAGGGAAAGCGGGATCGGGCGGGACAACCAGGAACGCTACGACATGACTCCTCGTGCACTTTTAATCCCAAGGTGCGGGGTTCGAGACCCCGGCGGCCCACGATGTTTACGCAGTTCAGCAGCATCCGACCGATCGAGTCGACTAGTTTCGTAGGCGTCACCGCCAGAGTTCGGCGAGCCGGTCCGCAAGGGCTCTGCCTTGGTTGTGACCGGCTCGTGCGGCGGGCGGACGGGTCGAGGGATCCATCACATTGACGCCGACTGCGTTGCGGGACTGGCTATCCGGGAAAATGGTTTCGACCCTGCTGCCGCGTGCGCGTAGTTCGTCGACCTGCGCTGCGAGATGCATGCCCCAGTCCAGTGGATGCCGTGATCTGCCGCCGAATGGTGACAGCACGAGCACCCGTGCGTATCCGGCTGCGAGATCGGCATTCTCGTTGCGTCGGTAGCCGCCGTCGATGTACCGGTTGCCGCCGATGCTGTACGGAGGGATACCGAAGCCGTTGGAAGTGCTGGCGGCCACGGCGTCCACCAGGTCGACTCCGCTGCTGCTGTCGAACACGACCGGTTCACCGGTATGGGCATCGACAGCCACGATGAGCACCGGTCGTGGCGGCCAGCGCTGACTGGGCAGGCGAGCGGCGACCCGGGCGCGCCACCGCGTTTGCACAGAACTGTGCGACGCAGCGTCCGTTTCGAGCGCCGCCGCACCCATCCTGCGGCGCATGTCGGCTGCATCCACCGCGGTAGCGATGATTGCGCTCGTCCTCTCCATATGATCCGACGCCGGCCCAACTGGCGCACGTCCACGGTCGGATCCGACGGGACCAGTCGGTGGCCCGGGCGCAGCGGCAAGGATGTCGGCAAGCAGTTCGGTCGGTTGGATCCCGCTGGTTATCTGGGCAGCGGCGGTCGAACCGGCCGACGTGCCGATGATCAGGTCGGCCTCGGTCACATCCAACCCGCCCTCAAAAAGGCCAGCGATGACGCCGATCTCCCACGCGTTGCCTGCCGCTCCGCCACCACCGAGGACCAACGCTCGCTCGCTCACGACCGGCGCTGCATCAGCATCGTTGCAGTCGAGCGGGGATTCCCAGTGCCGTCGTCAACTCGGAGAGGTCTGCGACATCGCTGGTGAGGACCAGGTCGCCGGGGCCAGCGAGCAGCGCGACGTGGGCGTCGACAACATCGTCAGAGCCAGCGTCCCCGCAAAGTTGGCCAACCTGCCGTGAGCACTTCTCGTCCAAGGCCACCTCTCGCACCCCGGCCAGCAACCGGGCGAGCAACGCCTGGCGAGGGCCCCCGGTTCGCCACGCTTGGGCCACACAACCCGAGGATGTCGTGACCCGGTTCAGACGTCGGCGAGCCGCCTCGACCTGCGCAGCTACCTCGCGGTTGCCTCGCTCGAAGGCGATGAGGGCGCCGGTGTCGAGGAGGAGGCCCACCTACGCGCCCCAGGTCCTTCTTGTCGGGCCATCAGGCAACACCCAGGCCACGCTCTCCACCGTCGATGGCGTCATCGAGGGCTCGCCCCGCAGCCAGAACTTCGTCCTCGGTCAGTTCACCGAAGCGGTCCTCCCAGGCACGAATGGCGTCGTCCAGTGCCTCGAGCCGTAGCTGGTCACGGGCCGCCCTGGCGAGCCAGGCGGACACGCTCAGCTGATTCCGGGTGGCTGCCGCCCTGATCCCCTGCCCCAGGGCCAAGTCAAAAGACACGCTCATCTTCTCGACTCCCATTCGCTTATCCTACCATCGGAGGGCCTACTCTGGTGTTACCGTCGGCATGGAGCCAGGGGGAACCTGGTTGGCCCAAGGCGCCGGCCAGCACCTCGGCGGAGCCGGCCTGTGCACGCCAGCCCAGCTCCTGATGCGCCAGGGAGGGGTCCAGCGCCAGGGGGCCCGACAGCAGCACCGCCCGGTCGACCCCAAAGGGCGAAGCGCCCACCCTTCTGCCGACCTCTGCCAGCCTGAACAGGACCGTCCGCGGCAGCGCCACCACCCGGGAGCCAGCTGCTTCGGCGATGCCCCGGGCGTCCAACCAGTCTGGGGGGGAGACATTGCACACCCCCCTGAAGCCGGCCTTGCCGGCCAGGTGCAGGGCGTCGGCGGCATCGTCCTCGTGGAGGAACTGCAGCATCTGGTGCGCCCCCCGGATGGCGGGCACCATGAGGCGGTAGCCCTGGGTGACCCGGCCCACCCTGGGGTCGATGTGGGGCCCGAGGACCGCACAGATACGCAGGACCGCCGCCGGCAACTCCCCGGCGAGGGCCCGCTCTGCATCCAGCTTCTGCTCCGCGTAGGGGCACTCGCGGTTGGGTCGGGTGGCGTGGCCCTCACCGAGCGGGCAGGCGTTGTCCGGCCAGGCGCCGTACACCGCGGCCGAGGAGGCCAGCACCACGCGGCCCGGTCGGGAGGCCAGCACGGTTCGGATCCCCCCCCGGTTGGCTTCCAGCGCGCCGGGCCCCCTCCAGAGGGCGAAGCCCAGGTGCCACAGGACCTCCACCCCTGCCAGTGCCCTCACCGCCTCGTAGCTCGCCAGGTCGGCCCGAGTATGGCGCAGCTTGGGATGCGGCGGCAGGGAACGCCGAGCGACTGAGCGCACCACCTCGATCGCCGGGTCAGCGAGCAGGCGGTCCAGCAACCGGGACCCGATGTGCCCGGTCGATCCAGTCAGGCCAACTTCGATCGGACCACCCCGAAGGCCTCGATGGCCCGGTCGATGTCTTCCACCGCATGGGTGGCCTCGACCGAGCAGCGCAACAGGGCGCCGTCCCGGGAGACCGCAGGCGCCACGCAGCAGTTGGTGTAGACACCCTCCTGCAGCAATGCGTTCCAGAGCGTGCCCGCGCTCCAGTCGTCCCCCACCACCACGGGCACAATGGCCGCAGGCGGTGGCGACCCCACATTGTAGCCAAGCTCGGCCAGGCCCCGATGAAGCTGCCGGGACCGGTCCAGCACAGCGTCCCTCCGCCAGTCCTCCTTGCGGGCGATCCGAGCTGCCGCCAGGGCCGCCGCCACGGCTGCCGGCACGCCAGACGCGGTGAACAGGAAAGGCCGGCAGGCGATCCTCAGGTAGTCCACCACCTCGCTCGGCCCAGCCAGGAACCCCCCGCAGGAGGCCAGCGACTTGGAGAAGGTCCCCATCAACAAATCGGGCTTGACCCCTCCTGCCGCGGCCACGCCCGCTCCCTCGGGCCCCAGCACCCCCAGGGAGTGCGCCTCGTCCACCATGAGCCGGGCGCCCAGCTCCCGGCAGGCGGCCTCCAGGGGGCCGACCAGGCCGACGTCGCCCTCCATCGAGTAAACCCCCTCGACGACCACCAGGGCGCCCCCGTCGGGAGGCGACCAGGCGGCGAGGCGCCGGCGGAGGCTGCTCTCGGAGTTGTGGCTGAACAGGCGTGCCTTGCCGCTGCACATCCGGGTCCCGTCCACCACGCTGGCGTGGCTGGCCGAGTCTGCCAGTACCAGGTCCTCGGGTCCCACCAGGGTCGAGATGACGCCCAGGTTGACCCCGTAGCCGGTGGTGAAGACCAGGCAGGCCTCGGTGCCCATCCACTCGGCCAGCTCCTCCTCCAGCTGGCGGTGCAGGGAGAGGGTCCCGTTCATCAGCCGGCTCCCCGTGCAGCCAGTCCCGTAGGCCTCCAGCGCATCGGCGGCGGCGAGCTTCACCCTGGGATCCTGGGCCAAGCCCAGGTAGTTGTTGGAGCCGAGCATCACCAGGCCCGGTGGTGCCTCCACATCCAGCTCGCGGAAGAAGGGCATCAGGCCCAGCGCCTGCGCTGATCGCAGCTCCTCCAAGCGCGGGTCATGGCACTTGGCGAAGATGTCCACGTCAGCGGGCGGGGCCGAAGACCAGGCACTCGTTGTGGCCGCCGAAGCCAAAGGAGTTGGAGATCGCGGGGCGCGGGGCCCAGGGCCGAGGGGAACCGGCCACGACGTCCAGCACCACGTCGGGGTCCGGAGATTCGTAGTGGGCGGTCGGGGGGATAAGGCGGTGCTCCAGCGCCAGGATGGTCGCCACCGCCTCGATGGCCCCGGCCGCCCCGAGGGTATGGCCGATCACGCCCTTGACGGAGGTGACCGGAGGCCCTGGCACCCCGAAGACCTTGGCTATGGCCTTGGCCTCGGTCACGTCGTTGAGGCGGGTCGCCGTCCCGTGGGCGTTGATGTGGCCGACCTCGTCAGGCAGCACGCCTGCGTCGGCGAGGGCGAGATCCATGCACGACGCTGCCCCCTCTCCCTCGGGCGAGGGCGCAGTGATGTGGTAGCCATCTGAGGTCCCTGCCGCCCCTAGGAGCTCGGCGTAGAGGTGAGCGCCCCTTGCCCGGGCCGACTCCAGCTCCTCCAGCACCAGCACAGCTGCCCCCTCCCCCAGCACCAGCCCGTCGCGGTCCCGATCGAACGGCCGGCACCTGCCTTGATGCGACAGGACGCCCATGTTGGCGAAGGAGGCCTCGGTGATCGGGATCAGGATGGACTCCGAGCCGCCCACCAGCACGGCCCGGCAGCGATTGGTGGCCACCAGCCGGCCTCCGTGGGAGATCGCCTGGGCGCCGGAGGCGCAAGCGCTCACCAGGGTTGTGCACGGCCCGTGAAGCCCCAGCTCGACCGAGATCGTCGCCGCCGCGCTGTTGGGCATGATCTCCGGGACGAGCAGGGGCGAGACCCGGTTGACCCCTTTGGCCCGGCTCACCTCGAACTGGGCCTCCATGGTCGTCACGCCTCCGATCCCGGTGCCTATGACCACCCCCGTCCACCCGGGGTCCAGACGGGCCCGGGCGTCGGCGACGGCCATCTTGGCTGCCGCCAGGGCCAGCTGGGCGAATCGATCCCGCTGACGTGCCACCCTGGGCCCACAGGCCGCAACCGGGTCGAAGCCCTCGACCCGTAGGACGCGACCGGCGCGAGACTCCCCGTAGAGCCCTGACCAGAACTGCTCCAGGCCACTCCCACAGGGCGACAGGACCCCAATGCCGGTGACTGCCACTCGCCGCCCGCTCGGGCCGTCGAGCGGGCCAGTCGGCCCCCAGGCCAGGCGCATCAGCTCGGCATGGCGTACTTGGGGGCCGCCGGGCCCCCCTCGTTGCACTCGTGAGTCCTGCACTTCCTGTGAGCCATCGCACCTTCCGCGTCGTTTGCACGAATGGTCCGCACTTACCGGAGCACTGCACGACCCCCCTCAATTAGCCGGAACCGAAGCCACCAGCACGGGACGAGGGTGCTGCGCCATGATAGCGCCCAGGGGGCATACGCCTGCAGGAGAACGAACGGGAGGAGGCCTAACATGCGGATACATTGAGGATTGTCTACGTCACGGAGACCTGGAGGCCGTCGGTGGACGGGGTGGTCACCCGGCTGGAGGCGACCCTGGCCGAGTTGGGCCAGATGGGCCACCAGGTCGTGGTGGTGGCCCCTCGGGGCGGGGAGCCCTTCTTCGCCGGGGCCAAGGTGATCGGAGTACCCGCCCTCGGGCTGGGATTCCTCGCCGGGGGGAAGCCCTGGGGCGTGCCGACCCCGGCGGTGAGGCGCCTGGTGGACGGGCTCCGGCCAGACGTGGTGCACACCATCCACCCCTTCGTGCTCGGCATGGCAGGTGTGGCCGCCGCCCGGCGGGCGCAGGTGCCCCTGGTGGCCAGCTTCCACCAGGACATCGCGTCGGTGGCCAGCTACTACCACTTCGGGCTGTTGGAGCCGGCCATCTGGGCTCACACCCGCCGCCTCCAACGTTTCGCCGGCGCCAACCTGGTCACCTCCCAGGCGATGGCCACCACCGTGGCCGCCCACGGCATCGGGCCTCCCGAGCTTTGGCCTTATGGGGTAGACCTGGACCTGTTCGACCCGGCTCGGCGGAACCAGGCGGCCCGACTCCGGCTGACCGGGGGAGCGCCGGCAGAGCTGATCGCCCTGTACGTGGGACGCCTGGCGCCGGAGAAACAGCTGGAGCGCCTGGCCCCGCTCGCTGCGGACCCCGGAGTGCACCTCAGTGTGGTTGGTGACGGCCCCCTCCGCCGGACCCTCCAGAGTCGTCTGAGCGGGCCAGGGGTTACCTTCGTGGGGACGCTCGCCGGGACCGAGCTGGCCGAGGCTTACGCCTCGGCCGACGTGTTCGTGTTCCCCTCCACCAACGAGACCCTGGGGCTGGTTCTGCCGGAGGCTTTGGCCTCGGGTCTCCCGGTGGTGGCGTTCGAGACCCCCACCAGCAGCGAGATCCTGGGCGCCGGCACCGGCGGCCGGCTGCTGGCACCCGAGGACATAGCGTTGCTGCCAGCAGTGGTGCGCGAGGTGGGCACCCCTGGCCCGGCGTGGAGCCGGCTCTCGGCTCGTGCGAGGGAGTCGGCAAAGTGCTGGAGCTGGAGTGCGGCCACCGAGCGCCTGGTAGCCGTTTACGAGGCGGTGATCAGAGCCAATGAGCACACAGGAGCAACAGGCCAGGGCCGGATTGGGGGATTCCCCGATGGAGGGCGCCCTGGCCGAAGGCGCAACAGTGGAGGGCACCCTGGCCAACAGCGCCGCAGCTGAGGGCGCCGCAGCTGAGGGCGCGCCGGTCGTGGACGGCCAAGTCGAACCAGCCGCTGCCCGCACGGCTGCCTCGCGGCGGCCCCACCGGGTCGCATGGGGCTGGGCCTGCCAGTTCGTGCGGTTCGCGACCGTGGGCCTCACGAGCACCGCCCTCGAGCTGGCCCTGTACAACGTGCTGCTCGCGGTCCATCCCACCCGCTCGACGGTCACCCTGGTCGTCTACAGCACCTTTGGGGTGCTCGCTGCGATCATAAACAGCTACTTCTGGAACAGCCGGTGGGCGTTCCGGGCCTCCGCGGTGCACCACGGTCCGCACGCCAACCTCCAGCGCCTGTTGTTCGTGTTGCAGTCGGGGGCCAACATCGGCATCAACGACGGGGTGGTGGCCCTGATGGCTCCATTCCTGCTGAGCCAGCACTTCCTTCCCGCCTACGCGGCCAGCAACCTGGCCAAGGTGGCCGCCATGTCCTGCGCATCCGTATTCAGCTTCGTGGCCCTGCGCGAGGTGGTCTTTCGGGCTCACCCGGGTGGGCCGGCGAAAGCCTGAGCCGTGGCTGTCAGCGAGAATGCCCGCATCAAGCCTGGAATGAGGCGCCCGGCAACCACCCCCAGGCAGCGCATGGAACGCCAGGTGATCGTGATCGGCTTCCGGGCCATCCAACTGATCGAGCGATTCATCGCGCGGTACTCGCTGGTCGGCGACGCCCCATTCTTGTCCACCGACGCTTTCGGCTGGGTCGGTGGGCTCGAAGCTGGCTGGCGGACGATCCGCGAGGAGCTGGACCAGGTCTTGGAGTACCGGGATTCGCTCCCCAACTTCCAGGACATCTCGGTGGACCAGGCGGTGCTCACCGACACGATCGCTGGAAGACGTATTTCTTCCTCGCCTACGGCTACCGCTCGGAGGACAACCGGGCCCGGTGCCCCGCCACTGCGGGCATGCTGGACACGATCCCTGGGCTCACCACGGCATTTTTCTCCATACTCGGCCCTGGCAAGCACCTGCCCAGCCACCGCGGGCCGTACAAAGGGGTCCTGCGCTATCACCTCGCCCTGTTGGTCCCCGGGCCGCCGGGGGCGTGCAGGATCACCGTGGGCGGCCAGACCGCCGAGTGGAAGGAAGGGGCCAGCCTCCTCTTCGACGACACCTACCCCCACGAGGCCTGGAACGACACCGCCTCCGACCGGGTGGTGCTGTTCGCCGACGTGCTGAGGCCGCTCCCCGTGCCGGTGTCGTCGCTCAACCGAGCTGTGGTGAGGGCGATCGCCGCCTCGCCGTTCGTCAAGGGAGGCATATCCCGCCACGAGGCGTGGGAGCAGCGCTTCGAGGAGCTCTGGGGCGCTCAGAGCTGACGGTCGTACAGTCGCCAGGTCTTGTGGTGGGCGGCCCCCATGGCTTCGAGTGCCGAGTTCATCTTCTGGTTGGTCCCCAGGGTCCACGACGCCTCGACCAGGGACAGGCGGGGATCGGCGCCCATGCGTTCCATCAGGGTCGAGTAAAGAATCGGGCCCACCCCTTGGACCTCGTACTCCGGCCTGACCCCCAGCAACAGGATGCGGGCCTGGCTCACCTTGTGCCGGCCCGCCAGCAGGCGTGCCCAGCCGAAGGGTAGCAGCCGGCCGTTCCGAAGGCGGGATATCGTCTGGTTGACATCAGGTACCGCTAGCGCCGCGGCCACCGTCTCGCCATTCGGGCCGTCGATGAGCAATGCCAGGTCGGGCTCGACGATCAGCTTGAGGTTCTTGGCCAGGTGGCTCACCTCAGCCTTGGTCATCGGAGCGAAGCCCCAGTTGTGCGACCAGGCAGCGTTGTAGATGTCGAAGAAGCGCGCCACCTCGGCGTCGAAGTCGCGCATCACCGCGTTGCGCAGCTTGAACGGGCTGCGGGCTTGGAGGCGGTCGAGCACCGCCCGCTGACGCTCGGAGATGCTCATCGGCCCGTCGGCCAAGAACTGCCAGGCCCACAGGTCCATGGTCGGTGACCACCCGCCGCCCAGCCAGAGCTTCTCGTAGTAGGCCGGGTTATGGGTGGTCATCAGGGTCGGGGGGTGCTCCCGTCCCTCGACCAAGAGCCCCAGCTCGTCGTTGGTGGTGAACGACGCCGGTCCCACGCAAGTGCGCATCCCCTGCTCGCCGGCCCACGCCCAGGCGACCTGGAACAGCGCATCCGCCACGTCGGTGCGGTCCACGCTCTCGAAGAACCCTACCCAGGCCCAGCTCAGGTCCTGGAAGGTGTTGAACGTGGCGTCCACGCATGCCCCGATCCGCCCGACGGCCTTCCCGCCCTCGTAAGCGATCCACAGGGCGACCCGCTGGTGCTCCATGGCCGGGTGCTTGGGCGAGATGCGGTCCCGGACCGACATGCGCAATGGCGGCACCCACTCCGGTTCGGAGCCGAACAGCCTGAAGGGGACGTCCACAAAGCGCGCCCGCCCCATGGCCCCGTCCACGGAACGCACCTGGACTCCCACGCTCCACCTGCCTCTCTGACGGTCGAAGGCCACGACGCTACTGCACCGCCGAGCTGGCCGTTGGGCCTGACCCCCTGGGTTGGTTGGCGCCCAAGCGATCCCCGGTGATGCTGCCCATCCCCGGGACCTCCTCGTTGACGCATCTGGAGGAGAACTGCCAAGCCGCGGGGGTCGAGTTGAGCGATCAGGACTACCAGGAGGTTGCTGGAGCCATCTGAGGGGCGGCGGAGTGTAAGCCGTCCTCAGCGCCCCGGGATGCCGTAGCAGCGCTCTGGCCGAAAGGCGGCCAGGATTCGGCCTTCGGTCACCATCGCCCTGCGGTACTCGTCCCAGTCCGGGTGCTCGCCGTTGGCCCGGCGGTACATCGCCACGAGCGAATCAACGGTCGCGTCGGCCGGGTCGGAGGCCACCACCGACAGCTCGACGGAGCCTTCGAGGACCACGTAGGCCCAGAAGTCGGCGCTGGCGACGTGCAGGGAGGCCCTCGGGTCACGGCGCAGGTTCTTGGTCTTGGCCCTCGAGTCGGTCACCGAGATGGCAATGCGGCTGTCCTCGTACACGACGTATAAGATATTGGACAGCTGTGGGCGCCCGTCACGGCGAAGGGTAACCAGGACCCCGCGCTTGTGATCGCGGGCGAATGCGATCCCTTCCTCCAAGGCGATGGACATCGCGTCATCGTAACCACCGGCTCCGAAGCTGGAGTGAGGTCCCTTTCCACCAGAATGTCGAGGTGACTCCTCTGGGCCTCCTCGCTGTCGCTGGCGCCGGGCTGGTCGCTGGGGCGGTCAACACCATCGCCGGGGCCGGGTCGCTGCTCAGCTTCCCGCTCCTGGTCGGCCTGGGCCTGTCGCCGCTCGCGGCCAACGTCACCAACGACGTGGGGCTCACGCCCAGCAACGGCGCCGGGGCGCTCAGCTTGCGCCGGGAGCTCCGGGGTCAGGGAAGCCTCCTTCGGATCGTGGTCCCAGTTGCCGCCGCTGGCTCGCTGGCCGGAGGGGTGCTGCTCCTCGTGGCGCCACCACGGGTCTTCGCGATCGCTGCCCCGGTGATGCTGCTGGTGGGCAGCCTGCTCACCGTGGCACAACCTCGGCTCACGGCACTCGCCCAGCGGGGCGCGCGCTCCCACCGGGGATGGCTTCGGGTGGCGGTCGGCACAGTGGCGGTGTACGGCGGGTACTTCGGCACCGGGATCGGGGTGCTGTTCGTCGCAGTCCTCCAGCTGTTCGTGCGCGACAAGCTTCGCCGGCTGAATGCCTCCAAGATCGTCCTGGCGCTCGTTTCCAACGGAGTGGCCGGGGTGCTGTTCGCTTTCGTCGGGCCGGTTCACTGGCTGGTGGCTCTAGTTCTCGCGGCCTCCGCCAGCATCGGCGCGCCGATCGGCGGGTGGCTCTCCTACCGCATCTCGGCCAGCACCCTTCGAAAGGTGATCTGCGTGGTCGGCGTCGCCGCATCTGCGTACCTGTTCTGGCACCAGAGCTGAGGCGGCCACATCTGAGCGGGCAGGCCTTAGATTCGTGTCATGCCCGCCTCGCGCCTGCCGCTGCCCACCACGGTGCTCGGCGGCACCGGCCTTCAGGTCACCCGCCTCGGGTTCGGCGCCTGGGCGATCGGAGGGGGCGGCTACGACTTCGCCTGGGGCTCGACCGACGACGACGAGTCCCTGGGGGCGATCGAGAGGGCGCTCGAGGCGGGCGTCAACTGGATCGACACGGCGCCTGCCTACGGTCTCGGGCACTCCGAGGAGTTGGTCGGACGGGCCATCGCGGGACGGCCTGACCGCCCCTACGTGTTCACCAAGGCCTCTATCCTGGACGGGGGCGGCGGGACCTTTGCCCACAGCCTGAAGCGCGACTCGATCCTGCGCGAGGCCGAGGCGAGCCTCGGCCGGCTGGGCCTCGACGCGATCGACCTCTACCAGATCCACTGGCCCAACCCGGAGCCCGACATCGAGGAGGGCTGGGGCGCCTTCGCCGAGCTCAAGGAACAGGGGCTGGTGCGCCACATCGGCGTCTGTAACTTCAGCGTCGAACAGCTGCGCAGGATCAGCCAGGTCGCCCCTGTCGAGACGCTCCAGCCCCCGTACTCGCTCGCCGACCGGCGGGCCGAGACGGGCCTGCTGGCCTTCGCCGCGAGTGAGGGGTTGGGCGTCCTGGCCTATTCTCCGATGTGCTCGGGGCTCCTCACCGGGGCCATGACCCGCGAGCGTCTCGCCGGCCTGCCCGACGACGACTGGCGCAAGCACGGCACCCAGTTCGTCGAGCCGGCGCTGACGCGCAACCTCGAGCTGGTCGAACGGCTCCGTTGGGTTGCGGACGCCCGCTCAGTCTCGCTCGGAGCGGTGGCCGTTGCGTGGGCGCTGCGCCACCCCGCCGTCGACGCCGCGATAGTGGGGTTCCGTCGCCCCAGCCAGGTCGACCCGATCCTCCCCGCAGCCTCGCTGGAGCTGAGCGACGCGGAGCTTGCGGCCATCAGCGCTGGGCGCAAGGTTGCCGACGAGTCCTGACCGCAGCGGGTCCGATGCCGCCCGACTCGCCCGGCGGGAGCGAGCCGACCTGCACCGCGCGCTGGGGCTCACCGACGAGGAGGCCGCCTCCATCGCGGGCATCCTGGGCCGGGAGCCAAACCACCTGGAGCTGGCAATGTACGCGGTCATGTGGAGCGAGCACTGCTCTTACAAGTCCTCCCGCGTGCACCTACGCCGCTTGCCCTCCGAGGCGCCTCATGTGCTGGTGGGACCAGGGGAGAACGCGGGGGTAATCGACGCGGGGGACGGCGTGGCCGTCGCCCTGCGCATCGAGAGCCACAACCACCCCTCCGCCATCGAGCCCTACCAGGGGGCAGCGACCGGGGTGGGTGGCATCCTGCGGGACATCTTCACCATGGGCGCCCGACCGATAGCCCTGCTGGACCCGCTGCGGATGGGGCCCTTGGACGACCCGCACTGCCGGTGGGTCTTCGAGGGGGTCGTGAGCGGGATCTCGGGTTACGGGAACGCTGTTGGGGTTCCCACGGTGGGCGGAGAGGTGGCCTTCGACCCCTGCTATTCAGGGAACCCGCTGGTCAACGTGATGTGCGTCGGGGTGCTGCCGATCTCCAGGCTGGTGCTCAGCGCTGCGTCGGGGGCCGGCAACACAGCAGTGCTGCTGGGCTCGCTCACCGGGCGGGACGGCATCGGCGGGGTGAGCGTGTTGGCGTCGGCCGCATTCGGCGACCGGACGGGCGGCGACCCGGCGGGCGGCGAAGGCGGGGCTGGCCGGGACGGGGCTGGAGAGGCCGAGTCCAAGCGACCGAGTGTCCAGGTCGGCGACCCGTACGGAGAGAAGCGCCTCATCGAAGCCTGCCTGGAGCTGCTGGACCGGGGCCTCGTCGCGGGGATCCAGGACCTGGGTGGAGCCGGCATCACGTGCGCCACTTGCGAGACCGCCTCCCGAGGTGGCATGGGCATGGACGTGAACGTGGCCGCGGTCCCCCGCCGTGAGCCACACATGGCGGCCTTTGAGGTCATGACCAGCGAGAGCCAGGAACGCATGCTGGCCATCGTGCGCCCAGAGGACCTCCCCGCGCTGACCGAGGCCTGTGTTCGCTGGCAGGTACGCGCAACCGAGATCGGGCGGGTCACCGAGGGCGGGCGCCTCCGGGTCCTCGATGGCTGGGATGGCGAGGTCCTCGCCGACGTACCCGCAGCGTCCCTGGCCGACGACGGCCCAGTCTACCACCGTCCGGCCGCCCCGCCCCCGGGGCTTGACGACCGGCGGGCAGACGACCCGGCCCGCCTGCCGTCCCCGGCCGACTGCGGGCCAGACCTGCTGGCCATGCTGGCTGACCCGTCGCTGGCCGACCCGTCCTGGGTCTATCGCCAGTACGACCACCAGCTCTTCCTCAACACCGTCATCGGTCCCGGCGACGACGCGGCAGTCCTTCGCCTCTCGGCGCCCGGGCTGGCCCCCACGGACAAGGGCCTGGCGGTCACCACCGACGGCAACGCCAGGTGGTGCGCGCTGGACCCCCGCCGGGGCACAGCGATGGTGGTGGCCGAGGCGACGCTCAACGTGGCGTGCGTGGGCGCCCGGCCCGCAGCCCTGGTGGACTGCTTGAACTTCGGTAACCCGGAGCACCCAGAGGTCATGTGGCAGCTCTCGGAAGCCATCGACGGCATGGCGGAGGCGTGCGGCGCCCTGGGGCTGCCCGTCGTGGGTGGCAACGTGAGCCTCTACAACGAGAGCTTGGGACGAGACATCGACCCCACGCCCGTGGTGGGAGTGCTCGGCCTCATCGACTCGCTCCACCGGCCGCCGCCGGGGGCCAGGCTGGTTACGGGGGGCACCGTGCTGCTGCTCGGGGGCTCGGATGGTCCTCCCAGCCTGGCGGGCTCGCGCTGGGCCGCGCAGTTCCATGGCCATCGAGGCGGGGAGCTCGCCCCGGTCGACTTTGCCGCGCACACGCGGCTCCTCGAGCTGGTGACCGAGCTGGTGACCGCAGAGATCGCCGTCGACGGACGCCATACGGTCGACGGACGCCATACGATGGTCGTCCTCGGCGTTCACGACGTGTCGGAAGGAGGCCTGGCGGTCGCCCTTGCCGAGATGGCAGTGCGCTCCGGGATCGGGCTCAGGGTGGCCGGGGTCGCAAGCCACGCCGAGCTATTCTCCGAATCCGCAAGCCGGGTGCTAGTGTGCACTGGCCTGCCGGCCGCATTGGAGGCGGCTGCAGACGCGGTCGGCGTCAGCTGGACACGCATCGGCACTGCCGGAGGGGAAAGGATCGTGGTCGAGGGACTGTTGGACCTGGCGCTGGAGGACGCCGTCTCCGCCTGGCGGGGGGCCATCGCCAATGCCATGGCTCCTCCCGGACAGGGCCCCGCGGCACATGCTGGACAGGGTCGGGCATGAGCGTCGCTTTCGTCCTGCCAGGCGGCGCCAACTACGGCGCGATACAGATTGGAATGATGAAGGAGCTGGCCAAGGCGGGGATCGAGCCGGACCTGCTGGTCGGCACGTCTGTCGGGTCGGTCAACGCGGCTTACCTGGGGTTCAACGGGGGCTTGTCCGGCCTGGCGGGGCTGGAGAAGATCTGGCTGAAGACCACCCGGAGGCTTACGTTCCCGCTGCGTGCCGACGTGGTTGCCCTCGGCCTTGCGGGGCGGGGGCGAAGCCTGGTCCCGGGCTCGGCCCCGTACAAGTTCCTGACGCCGATCCTGGGCGGGCTCAAGCTCGAGGACACGTCCCCTCAGGTTGCGGTGGTGACCACGGATTCCGCGTCGGGGGAGGCGGTCGTGCTCACGGAGGGGCCCGCCCTTCCCGCCGTGGTCGCCAGCAGCGCCATGCCAGGGATCTTCCCCCCAGTGGCGCTCGACGGTCACTGGCTGGTGGACGGGAGCATCGTGGCCGACATGGGAGTCCGCCAGGCCGAGGCGCTGGGCGCTACAACCATCTACGCGCTCGGCACCCGGCCGAGCACCGTGGGGCGCGAGCCGCCCAAGGGCGCCTTTGCGATGCTGATGCGTGCCGCTGCCCTGCTGGAGGATCAGATCAACAACCAGGCTTTGGCCGAGGTGGGAGAACGCCAGACGGTAAGGGTGATCCCGAGCCCCCTGGCCATCGACCTGTTGCCCTACGACTTCCGGCGGACCGCCCAGTTCGTCGCCCTGGGGGCGACAGCGGCCACGGCTTGGCTGGAGAAGGTGGCGTGACCGCCGCGCCTCACCCCTCTGTCAGGGCGCTGACAGCAGCCAGGTAGTCTTCGGCGAAGCGGTTGGCCGCTGGTCGGTCCAGCACGGGGTAGCGGCAGCGGAACGACAGGTGCAGCTGGCCAGCCGTGGTGGCTGCGCCAACCGATAGCCCGCAGGGCATCCGGGCTGGCGCCGAGAACCACAGCCCGGTCGTCTCCCCAGCCTCAGGCCCGAAGGTCGGCGGCTCATTGAGCCGGCCGAGGTTGGATATGAGGGCGGTGTCCACCAGGCGGTTGCCGGTCAGCCACAACAGCTGCGAGACGGACTCCTTGAGCAGGGCCGGCAGCTTGGTCGAGCGGACCAGCAGCTCGATGAGCGCTGCGCCCCGGCCACAGTCCTTGATGCGCTCGGTCTGGGCGATGATCGCATCCAGCACGGCGCCTGGGCTCCGGTGGTCTGGCCGGGCGCTCAAGGTCCGGGACATGAGCACAAAGTTGGTGACCATGTCGTCGCGCCACTGAGTTGGGCGCAGGTTGAGCGGCATCAGCACGCTGATGCGCCGGGAGGGGCTGTGGTGGGCGTAGTTCCACTTCCAGATGGCGATGTGCAGCGCCGCCACCAGCTTGTCGTTCACAGTGCCGGGGCCCCCGGCAGTGGCCAGCACCTGGGTATCGGCGACCGACAGTGAGCGATGAACGATCAGGTAGCCAGGCTGGCGGGTGCCTCCGTCCGTGGCGAGGCGAGCCGGCGCCCGGGCCAGGTCGGCGGTCTTGCTCGCCAGCACCCGTCCTCTCTGGATCCGGATCGTGGGGTCGTCAGTGCCCAGCGTCCCCCTCACGTCCCTGGCCTCGGTCAGCGACACGGTGTCGGAAGGGTCGGGATCACCCGTATATGCCCGGGCCACCGACTGCAGGAGCCGGAGGCAGCCGAACCCGTCGAAGGCGGTGTGGTTGGCGTTGAGGAGCAGCCGGTCCCCGTCGGGATTGTGCACCAGCCGCAAGCGAAATGGCGGAGACTCGGCCAGTGGCACGCCGATGCTCTGCAGTCGGTCACGGACCTCGGTCAACTGTGCGTCGTCCGAGTACTCCAGCACTTGCAGCGGGTCCAGCTCAGCCTCCGGCGTGACCTGCCAGAAGTACTCGCGGTCGAACGGCCGGGAAGGGACGAGCCGGACCCTGGCCATCGGGTGGCGCTCCAGCGCGACGCCGATGGCCGCCCGCAGGCGCTTCTCGTCGATGTGCCCGGCGAAGGCCAGCTCCACCTCGATGCTCCACGGCGCCACCGGATGGTCCAGGGCGTGGATCACCTCGTCGACCACGGTCAACACGTAGCGCTCGGCGACCGCGGTCATGATGCCTCAGCTTACCGTGAGCACCTGGGGCGCCGACATGGGCCAGGTCCGCGTGGGGCCGGCGGGCCGGCGGCTTCTGGTCGTGTTTGTAGCCCCTATGGGTACACAAACACGACCAGATCTACCGGCAGAGGCCCCAGCGAGGAAGCGAGGCTACCCAAGGTGCGCCTCCAGTGCCTCCAGGACCGAGTCGGGCACGTCCAGGTCGCCGGTCCCCGTGCCAACGGAGAGGTCTGGCTTGTAGGAGCCGTGGTAGTCAGAACCCCCGGTCGCCACCAATCCCAGCTCCTGGGCCAGACAGGCCAGCTCCTCCCGGTGCTCGGGCGTGTAGCGCCCGTAATGTGCCTCCAGCCCCACCAAGCCCATCGCCGCCAGCTCTCCTATGGCGGCCCGGGTCTCCGCCGGGCCCAGCCGGAGGGTGTCGGGGTGGGCGAGGACGGCAAGGCCTCCCGAAGCCCGGACCAACTCGATTGCCCGAGATGGATCGAGCCTGGCCTTGGACACGTAGGCAACCCCACCCTTGCCCAGGTAGGTGTCGAACGCCTCCTGGATAGAGCCCACCACTCCGGTTTTCACCAGGACCGCAGCCACGTGGGGCCGCCCCGCGCCCATGCCCCCGGCCTCGGCAGCCACAGCCTCCTCGCTGATCGGCAAGCCCAACGCCCGGAGGCGAGCCACGAGGGCCCTGTTGCGCTCGGCCCGGTCGGCCTGCAACCTCACCAGCTCGTCGGCGAGGGGGCCCTCGCCCGGTTCCACGTAGTAAGCCAGCAGGTGCATCGTTCCGCGCTCCCACGCGCATGAGACCTCGCAGCCCGCGACCAGCTCGACGCCGGCGCGCTCAGCCGACGCGCGGGCCGCGGCGATGCCGTCCAGCCTGTCGTGATCGGTGAGGGCCATTGCCCGGCATCCCGCCGCCGCGGCCAGCTCGGGCAGTCGGGCGGGGGGGTCGGAGCCGTCGGACACCGCAGAGTGGGTGTGGAGGTCGATCACTCCTTGGCACCCTAGTGAAGCGCTAAGATGTAGGGACCGAGGAGGTAGTTTAGGTTGGGTCCATCCCGCGGAGGCTCGCCGTTGTCGCACCACGCCCGAAGCTCGATCCGCCATTCCAACGGGGACCGGCCCAAGGACGCCTGTGGCGTGTTCGGTATCTCCCTTCCCCCAACAGCAGGGCCCGACAGCGGAACCGCAGAGCGCCCCGTCGCCCACCTGGTCTTCGACGGCTTGTACGCCCTCCAGCACCGGGGCCAGGAGTCGGCCGGCATGGCGGTGAGCGACGGTGACACGCTGACCGTGGTCAGGGACATGGGCCTGGTCACCAACGTCTTCGACGAGAGGGTCCTGTCGGGGCTCCCGGGCCACCTGGCCATCGGGCACACCCGGTACTCCACCACCGGGTCCAGCACCTGGCGCAATGCCCAGCCGGTCTACCGCTCTGCGGCCGACGTCGAGTTCGCCCTGGGCCACAACGGGAACCTGATCAACACCGCCGCCCTGGCTGCACGGGCGGGGATGCTGCCCGGGGTGCTGACCACTGACTCCGACCTCATGGCGGAGCTGATCGCCGGCGAGCTGGAAGCTCAACCTCCGCCAGGGCCCGGGGACGATCGCGGTGAGCTGGAGCGGGCACTGACCACGGTCCTGCCGAGCTGGGAGGGGGCGTTCTCCCTTGTCTGCATGGACTCCACCCACCTTTTCGGGGTGAGGGACCCACAGGGTTTCCGCCCGCTCTGCCTGGGGCGGCTCGGCGACGGCTGGGTGCTGGCCTCGGAGACCCCCGCGCTGGACGTGGTGGGTGCAACCGTCGTGAGGGAGCTCGACCCCGGCGAGATGGTGGTCATCGAGACGGCGGGGGCGGCTGGGGCGGTCGAGACGGCGGGGGCGGCGGGGGCTGCGGGGGCTGCGGGGGCTGCGGGGGCTGCGGGGGCTGCGGGGGCTGCGGGGGCTGCGGGGGCTGC